>JBGSRE010000366.1:0-2695 GCA_041737755.1 Oligoflexus sp. | reverse complement strand
CTTTGCATTTTTCTTTTTCCTGGTTTGGTCTTTGGTTTTGTCACCGGCAAATTGAAGGGCCAGCGCGATCTTATCGATGGTCTGTATCATGGAACAAAATCCATCGTACCGATTCTCGTCATCATGTTTTTTCTGGCTCAATTTGTGGAATCACTGAAATATACCGGACTGGATCGGATGCTGGCCTATGCCGGTGGCTCGCTGCTTGTTCAGGTCGACATGCCCGTGCCGATGCTGCTGGTGATGTTTATTGGTGTAGTCATCCTGGGTGACTTTGCTATGAGTGGGATGCTCAGTAAATTCGGAGTGATGGCGCCGATCTTCATCCCCATGTTTATGATGGTCGGGATCAGTCCTGAACTGACCACCGCCGCCTATCGTATCGGTGATTCGGTCGTTAACATCATCACGCCCCTCAATAGCTACCTGCTGATTATTCTAGCTGTGATGCACAAATACAAACCACAGGCCGGCTTGGGCTCATTGATCTCGCTCATGCTGCCCTATTCGCTGGTCTTCTTCGTCATCTGGACCGCATTTCTGATCCTCTGGTATGCCTCTGGCTGGCCATTGGGAGTCGATGCTGGCATTCATTACGTGCCTTCTCTCGACTAAAGAGCGAAAGGCTGGTGGCCCGAGGAGGGCCGCTCCTCGCCTTTATTTCTTTCGGGCCTCTTCTTAGGCCTCGATCTTCGGTTCATGAAAAAGATAAGAGGTAAAATAGACAACCGGGAGTGTCATGCCGAGTCCTCGGCTGGTGTAGTTGTGTTCGGGGACGGTGATTTCAAAAGCAATACAGTCGCCGAGTCCCATGCGGCGTTCCGGAGTCGAAACCCAAAACGGTTCTCCCACCGGACCTTGAACTTCGAAAAATGTGCGGCGATCGGCATTTTGGATGCGGATCACAGTACCGCGAACTTGGGAAATTTGCGCGGATCCCTCGTCTTTTTTTTCTACGACTTTGCTTTTTCTTAGAGAAAACTTGCTACTCAAAGTGATAACGATCACTGCGAAAATCGCTAGACCTTTAAGCAATGCAAAATACTTCACGGATTATTCTCCCTTATTGGACTTCCGCGCAAGATGCCAGGGGGCGACAGCTGTTGCACCCCTGGCGGCGATTGGAGCGAAGGATTTCAGTTCGGCTTATGAGCGGCCGTTGTAGCCTTAGCGGACGAGGTCTTATCGAGAGTTTTCATCCACTTGTTGGGTGTTGTGCAGCCATTTTTGGTCTTGACGTTAGGAACTTCTTTGCCCTGATCATTGATGCACTGCCAGCTATCTTTCTTGCTCGAAGCAAAGGCTGATCCACCCAGGGCGAGAGTCATGAGGGGAAGAGCAAGGACGAGGGGCTTGATAAACTTTTTCATCGAGAGTCTCCTAAAGAAAAACACGAAACTTGACAGACAGGCTATATCAGCAAGATGCATACCAAGGTCAAATCTTCAAAAAAATATACGAAACTCTGGTTTCTGCCGCATGGATCCTGGATTCTAAGTATTTTGCAAGGTCTTTGCTGAGGCGTTTTACTGCATAGCTGGAGTATTTCGCTACAGCTTCATCTTCAAGGGTCCCGCGGGATTCTGGGGATGATCCTCATGACTTGTCGATTTGTTTACTGAGGGTATAGGCGGACAGGATCAAGGCCCGGACACCCATCCTTTTGGGGATAAAACGCTTGATAGCCTGTGGCCAGTCCTGTGGTATGGAGGTCCATGACTGTTTGCTGCTGGTGATCACCAACGCCGGTAAAGGCATGAGAGGATCAAAGGCAATACTGCGCGCCACATCCAGACCATTCTGTTCTACCAGCTGATAGTCAATAATTATCACCGCATAGTTCTGTAACTTGCCAAAATCGCTTGATGAAATCTTTGCTCGATAGTGCAGGTCGATGCCAAAACTACTGGCAACAGCCTGGGACAAGTGACCAAAATCAGGGTCGTCATCAATCAGCAGCATTTGGGTCGGTTTGTTTGACTCTTTCATCGCGCATTTCACCCCTGTTTTTCATGGCTCCAATACCAAGCTTGCCCCGTCAAAGCACTTCAAAGCTAGCCATCAGATGAAGTCTGTGGATAAGGCTCATCCCCTAGTTTGATCAGGATTCAGCTAGTAAAAAAGGGTGATGGGAAGCGTCCTGCTCCCCAAGATTTGCAATCTATATGCCAGATCTGAGCTGGGAAACTAGGAGGATTTGAAATCGTCTGATTGAATGCCGTAGCGATCCATCAGGCGATAGATATCAGAACGGTAGCGTCCCGAGATGCGCGCGGCTTCCGCAATACTGCCTTTCGATGCTTTGAGAATACGCAGTAAGAAAGCCTTTTCGAAGTTTTCCTTGGCCTCGGCATAGGCCAAAGGCTCGGGTTTTTCTCCCTCTGGCTGCTGCCGCCGACTCATTTTGCTCCGCAGCACATCTTCGATCTGCAGGGAATCGCCTTTAGCCAGAACCACAGCGCGTTCTATGGAATTCTGCAGTTCGCGCACATTGCCAGGCCAGCTATAGGTTTCGAGTTTAAGAGTTAACTCAGGCGAAAGTGGGCGGATGGTCTTTTGATAACGCTCATTGAATAGCTGAATAAATGAATTGGCCAGATAGGGGATATCACCCTGCCGCTCGCGAAGAGGAGGAAGGTAAATCGTGAAGACGTTGATCCGAAAAAAGAGATCTTCACGAAAGCGTCCGCGGCCC
>JBGSRE010000353.1:0-16703 GCA_041737755.1 Oligoflexus sp. | reverse complement strand
AAGCCTTCAAGACCCTCTATATCTTCTTAATTGCTTCGAAAATAGAGGAGCCATTCTTTTTACTCCCCCACTGAAGATCTAGCCTCGCTTATAAAGTCGATTATGATCCGAGTTGGTGGGCTCTTTGATTTTTTTGCATGTGCTGTTGATGCGGGGGTCTGGCCTCCCCATCGATGTTCCACTCAAACCCAACGAGTCTTGTATGAAGATACCCAAGCGTTTGCTGCCTCTGGTCCATGCCCATCTTATCGACGATGTTGTCGGCCAGCTGCAGAGCGGCAAAGAGGCCGAGGTCTATGTTGTCCGCTCGGGTGATAGGTATATGTGTGCCAAAATATATAAAGACGAGCAGGGGCGGTCATTTAAGCAGAAGACCCAGTATACCGAGGGTCGTAAAGTCCGCAATAGCCGCCAGGCCAGGGCCATGGAGGGTAAAAGCAAGTACGGCCGCAAGGAACGCGAGGCAGACTGGCAAAATACCGAGGTGGAAGCCATCAGTCTCCTCGGAGCCGCCGGAGTAGGCGTGCCGCAAACCTTTGGCTATTACGAAGGTGTGCTGCTCCTGGAGATGATTGTCGATGCGGAAGGCAACCCAGCGCCCAGGCTTAACGATGTGGCGCTGACCCCGGAAGAAGCCCGGCAATTTCATTTGGTACTGATGCGGGAGGCGGTTCTGATGCTTTGCGCCGGCATCGTGCACGGTGACTTGTCGGAATTCAATGTCCTCGTTTCCCATCGTGGCTTGGTTATCATCGATTTGCCCCAGGCCGTTCAAGCGACAGCCAACAATGCGTTTGAAATCTTTGAAAGAGATTTGAAACAGCTGTCGGCTTATTTCGGCCGCTATGATGCATCGATCTTGGCAACGGAATATGCCAAGGAAATTTGGAACTCCTATAAGAACGGAAAACTTCGTCCTGATACGCCCCTTACCGGCAAATTTATGCAAAAAGCCCATAAGGCCAACGTCAATGAAGTGCTAGGCGAAATCGAAGCCGCCCGCGAAGATGCGTTGGCCCGTCGCGGGATAAAAACAGATCGATCGTAAAGAACCAGGCAGCTTGGTCCCGATCAAGCCTTGCTTAACGCGGCTGTTTTTGCCTTTGTTTCAGAATATCTATCGGAATAACCGGCGCCAAGGGACGACTGTCCTGCGGCAAATCAATCGCCAGCATAATTTTATCTTTCAGTTGCGCCGCCTTCTCCTGACTGCTTTTCTTAAAGGCCTTATTTCGCTCCTTGGCCTTTTGATAGATCGCCTTGCGATGTTCCTTGGCGGCAGCCTTACGAGCGATTTCGCGAGGATCGGTTTTTTTAAATGCCTTCGCTTTGAGGTAAGCTTCTCGGCGCATTTTTTTGGCGAGATCTTTTTTCGAAATATTTTTTTGCTCGGAATCGTCAAGCCTATCGAGTTCAATTTCTCTTTCCATGCTTACTCCGGAAAACTTAAGTTGGTGAGACTTTATGGCGCAAGTGGGTTCGTTGCTACCTTTCCTTATAGCATTTTACCGGTAGAAAGAGTTAGGCGAGTCAAGATGTCTGAAAAGTAGAGTCACGAATCCGCCTCTTTCGGCGAATACGAAGGGCATAGCCCATTGCATCCTACGCTGGATGAGCAGGAACTGTCCGACCTTCGTGCATAACAAACTTCCATTTCCAAATAAAATAGAGCACGGGGTAGACAAGCAGTTCCAGAGCAAAGCTGGAAACCAGTCCCCCCACCATGGGGGCGGCTCTGCGCTTCATCACATCACTACCGGCTCCCATCGACCACATAATGGGCATCAATCCTAGGAAAGCCGCCATCACCGTCATCATCTTGGGTCGAATGCGCTTCACGGCTCCATGAATAATGGCTTCCGTCAAATCCTGGCGGCTGCGCATGCGGCCCTGCTTAACCTGATCATCGTAAGCAATATCCAGATAGAGCATCATAAAAACTCCGGTCTCGGCGTCCAGCCCCATCAAAGCAATCATGCCGACCCAAACGGCGATCGACATATTATAATCAAGCACATAGAGAAACCAAACGGCGCCGATTAAAGAGAAAGGTACGGCCAGCATGATCATGCCAGTCTTGACCCACGACTTGGTATTCATATAAAGGAGCATGATAATCAGAAAGATCGTCAAGGGAACGACAAATTTTAGCCGTTCCTTCACGCGGATCATATTTTCGAATTGACCGCTCCAATTTAAACTGTAGCCCTTGGGCAAAGTCACTTCCTTTTCCACAAGAGCTTGGGCTTCTTTCACATAGCTACCAATGTCGCGACCTTCCATATCGATATAGACATAACCTGCCCGCATGCCGTTTTCATTGCGGATCATAGCTGGGCCTTCTACCAGTTTAATTTCCGCCAATTGCGCCATGGGAATAGGTAATCCCTGAGGGGTGGGCACCAGCACACGCTTGATACCCGCAAGGTCTTCACGGAATTCACGCGCGTAACGGACATTGATGGGATAGCGTTCGAGACCTTGAACCGTAGACGAAATGTTCTCGCCGCCGATGGCAGAAGCAACAATCATCTGCGCTTCATCCATAGAAATTCCATAGCGGGCAAGTTCATCGCGATTGAAGATGATATCGAGATAGTAGCCACCTGATGTTCGTTCGGCATAAACGGTCCGCGTTCCTGCCAGTGTTTGAACTTTACCTTCAATTTCTTCGCTTATTTTTTGAATGACTGCTATATCGGGTCCTAGAACTTTAATACCTAGAGGGGTTCGAATTCCGGTGGACAGCATGTCGATACGATTTTTAATCGGCATCGTCCAGATATTGGGAAAACCTGCGAATTTGAGTTGCTCATTCATCGCCATTCGAAGCTCTTCAAAACTTTGATGCGGCGGCTGGATCCAGGTGAAAAGCGGATGCAGAGTCTCAGGCAAGGACGAGTACCAGCGCTTGACCCGAGGCCAGGATTCCTGTGGTTTGAGAACGATGGTTGTTTCAACCATTGAAAACGGCGCCGAATCGGTGGATGTTTCAGCTCGTCCCGCCTTGCCATAGACGGAAGCTACCTCGGGAAACGCTTTGATAATTTTGTCTTGTTTTTGTAGCATACGCTTGGCTTCGGTCACGGACATGCCGGGTAGAGTCGTCGGCATATACAGATAGGCCCCTTCATTCAGCGGCGGCATAAATTCAGAGCCGAGCCGGAGATAGACAGGAATTGTCACCAGCATGAGCAGGACAGCTGTGAGAAGAGTGAGCTTGCTGTGCTTTAGTACAAAATGCACCATGGGTTCGTAGACACGAAAGAGTATGCGACTGATCGGATGCTTTTCTTCGGGATAATAGGTTCCCACCGTTACCTGGCTGGCGAGACGTGAAGCCCATCGCGGCTTGAATCGAAAAGGCTCCATGCGGGAAAAAAGCATACGGAGAGCAGGATCCAGAGTTAAAGCCAGCAGCGCTGCCATGGCCATGGTCATCGTTTTGGACAAAGCCAAGGGGCGGAACAGACGACCCTCTTGGTCGACCAAAGCAAAAATCGGTAGGAAGGCGACGGTAATGACCAGCAAAGAAAAGAAAACGGAGGGACCCACTTCTTTCAATGCATTCAGCCGAACCTCGTGATAATCACCCTGCCGACCATCGGCAATCCAATGCTCCAGCTTTTTATAGGCATTTTCCACTTCAACGATCGCTCCGTCTACCAAGACACCGATGGATATAGCGATACCAGAAAGCGACATAATATTGGTTGTGACACCCATAAAATACAGAGGAATAAACGCTAAAAGGATAGAAATGGGAATCGTCAGAATAGGCACAACCGCCGAAGGAATATGCCAAAGAAAAAGCAGAATGACTAGGCTGACTATAGTAATTTCAATCAGTAGCTTATGCGTGAGAGCATCGATCGCTCGATCGATCAGATCCGAGCGATCATAGACGGGAACTATTTTTACACCCTGAGGCAAACTTGGTGCTAGCTCGGCCAGCTTTTTCTTGACTGACTGAATGACTTTCAGAGCGTTTCCACCTTGGCGCATAACGATGATTCCACCGGGAGCATCTCCCCAACCATTGAGATCAGTGACGCCACGCCGCATATCAGGACCGAGTTCAACCCTTGCCACATGCTGAACAAGGACTGGCACGCCTGTCTTCGGATCAGTTTTGATGACAGTTTTTTCAATGTCGCCGGTATTTTTAAGATAGCCTCGGCCTCGAACCATATACTCTGTACCTGAGAACTCCAGAACGCGACCGCCTGTATCATTGTTAGATTGTTTTATGGCCTTGACCAATTCCACGAGT
This sequence comes from Oligoflexus sp., assembly GCA_041737755.1. Classification (GTDB taxonomy): domain Bacteria; phylum Bdellovibrionota_B; class Oligoflexia; order Oligoflexales; family Oligoflexaceae; genus Oligoflexus. The sequence continues at coordinate 12,430 of JBGSRE010000353.1, read as the reverse complement.
GATACGCCATAAGCCGTGAGTTTGTTGGGATCAACATTCACCTGGTATTGCTTGACAAAGCCGCCAACAGAAGCGACTTCGGCCACACCCGGCAAACTTTGCAAATGGAACTTCAGTTGCCAGTCTTGAAGGGAACGCAGTTCGGCCAGATTGAGATTTTGGCTTTCATCAATCAAGGCGTACTGATACACCCAGCCGACACTCGTCGCATCGGGGCCCAGCGACGTTTGTACGCCTTGAGGCAGATTGGGTGTGACCTTACTCAAATACTCCAAAACCCGGCTGCGGGCCCAATAGAGATCCGTACCGTCTTCAAAAATCACATACACATAGGAAAAGCCAAAATCAGAAATACCGCGCACTGTCTTTACATGGGGTGTACCGAGCAAAGCCGTGACGATGGGATAGGTCACCTGGTCTTCCAAAATATCAGGCGATCGATCCCATTTAGAATAGATGATAACTTGTGTATCGGAGAGATCGGGAATGGCATCCAGAGGCAGCCTATTCATAAGGCCTATGGAAGCCACCAACGCTGCGGCGGTCAGCACGAGAATGAAAAACTTATTACGGGCACTGAAGTCGATAATACGCTCAATCATGAGTGTGCCCCTGATCAGGTGCTATGGAATCGGGTTCTTTGGCGGACGAACCAGAACGATCTTGATCGCCGATCACGGCTTTTAATCGAGATTCCGAGTCGATCAGAAAATTGGCTCCCGTCACGACCTGCTCGCCGATTTTGAGTCCGGACACAACTTCATAAAAGCCTTTTACTTTGGCTCCCAATTCAACTTCCCGTGGATAGAAATGGTCCGTTTCATCTTTAACAAAGACATAGCTTTGCGTTCCCGTATGGAGCACGGAATCATCGGGAATGGCCAACTTCTGGCCCAACTCGATTAGAATCCGCACATTTAAATAAGTATCGGGCCGAAGCAGACGCTTGGGATCAGGAACCTCGGCCCGAACACGAATCGTGCGGGTAGGTGCATTCAACAAGGGGCTGATACTGGAAATAGTGCCTTTGAAGAAGGTGCCTGGAATCGAGGGAGCCTCAGCTTCCACTCGTTGACCAGGCTTCAGCCCGCCGACTTCATATTCAAAGACTTCTGCATATACCCAGACTCGACCTTCGGGGAGAATGAGGTTGATCGCTTGCGATCCACCGCGTGCGATACTTCGAATTTGTTGGTCAGTTAGGCCGAGTAGTTTTAAGCGCGTGGCCGAGCTTTTGACGAGAACTGCCGACTGATCGATGAATCCGCTGTAGCTACTATTTTGCAGATGCTCTTTAGCGATCACCGCCTGTTGATACTCTTCAATCGCTGCGTAAAGTTCAGGGTCATAGGCCACCCGACCCGTGGCCCGAATTTCTCTGGTCAATGGCCGCAGGATGGCGGCGGTGCTAGTGACGCCGATTTTTTGCTGACTCTCTTGCGATAGGGTGAAACCAGCCCGACCATCGACTGTCGAGGCTGTTCGATTCGAGGAGTTGTCTGCATAGACTGGTATATAATCCATACCCATCGAGTCTTTGGCGGGGAATTTTGATGTGACATCGGCCTGCATCGGATGGCGATAGAACAGAATCTTTTGGTCTGCTGTGGGCTCCGGGCCGTGGTCTTCAATCGGCACCAAATCCATCTTACAGATCGGGCATTGTCCTGGCTTATGGGACATCACGTCGGGATGCATGGGGCAGTGATACATTTGCTGAGAAGTGCCTTGGCGGTCTGTCTCGTCCAGGGATTTCGATCGGCTATAATGTTGCCATATGAAGATACCAGCGATATTTAGCAGGACTAGTCCGGCGAGAAACCAAAGGATGAAGGTCCAGTTCTTAGTCATGTGGTTTTGCTTCCAAGCTTTGCCCTAATAGAGCTTCGAGTTTTGCCATTTGCACCTGATAGGTGACCAGCGCTTCCTGATAACCATACTGGGTATCCTGCAATCTGTTCAAACCATCCAGGAGAGTCGTATATTCCAACTTGCCGGTGAGGTAGGCGGCCTTGCCAGCGGCCACAGCCTGCTGCGAAAGCTGTAGTAATCCTCCTTCGAAAAGATCGATTCGCTGCACGGATTCCTTGAGTTCTGCGAACAGGGCACGTGCCTGGTGAATCTGCATGAGCCGCGCATTTTCCAGAACAGAGGCGGCACGTTCGCGACTCGCCACCGCTTCTTTGATCTGTTCAGATTGCTTATCATATCCCCAGATAGGAATTGAAATTCCTAACTTGGCGCCGACCATATCCTGCCCGCGCTGCGGTGGGTCCATACCAGGAATAGCTTCGCGAATGGTGTAGTTGGCCATCAGTTCAAAATCGGGAAGATAATTTTTTCTGGCTAGGATTAGGCCCGCGTCACTGACCTGGACTTCGCTTGCAAGTGCTCGTAATTCAGAATTCTGTGCCAGCACGAGTCGCGTGACCTCATCTTCTGACCATAGTTGCAAAGGCAGACGAGTGATTCGAATTGGCTGAAATTCCAGTGCTGGAGTATGTTCGGAGTGGCCTGTGATGTGGGCAAGCTCGGCCTCCAGATTCTTCATCTCACTGCTTAGGCGCAACTGCTCGTTGAAGAGGCGAGCCTCCTCCACTTGTAGATTCAAAAGCGAGGCCTGCGATAGCTGATTGAGAATATAACGACTTTGACTCGCTTTTAGGGTCTGCCTTAAATAGGTGCGTTGATTTTCAATGATGGTTTTCTTTTGAAGCTTCAAATAAAGCTCGTAGTAAATGCGTTTTATGTTCCATGTGATGTCTCTTTGCAATTGTTGGATGCGTTGCTCCAGAGTTTGGCTACGCAGGGCGATGATAGTTTTCTTGGCAGCCAATTTTCCTGGAAAGGGCAACTTTTGCGAAAGTGATATTTGAATGCCGGTCATTTCGTATTCATTCAGACGAAAGGAATCAGTGGGGACGTTCATAGCTTCAACGGCCACCATGGGATCCTCCAGACTTCCAGCCGGTTTGATTTTGGCCGTCTCTTCGGCGAGTTCAAACTTCAAGGCTTTCAGCTCGGCGTTAGATTCCAACGATTTTTGAATCAGGGACGGCAGCTCTTGAGACGACAAAACGACCGCAAAACCATCCGTCTCAATTGACAGGGTAAAGGCTGCAGCAAGAATAGAGAGGTAAAGGAGGCGTTTTTGCATAAAGTGTCCTATGAGTATCGCTGCCCAGTAGCTACGTAAGGCGGCCCTGTTTTGTGACAAGTCCAGCGGAAGGCTCCTTTCCCAAGCTGCAAGAATACATTAAGGTCAATCAGTCTGGACGGATAGAGAATTCTTGTCACAAAACTCGGATCGCCGACGTAAATCGTCTGAAAGAGGGTGTTGAGCGCATGCACGGTCCATCCGACGATGTCGCAACCAGTCATCGAGATGACTCGGTCAGTGACGGGGAACTGATGCTTCTTTATCAAAAGGATAATGAAGACGCTTTTGCGAAGCTCTATCGCCGTTATGCGGCAAGGGTCTATGGCTATCTTTGTAAAAATTTACGGGATCCGCAGGCTGCAGCCGATGTCTGTCAGCTCGTGTTTCTCAAACTGCATCGAGCGCGAGCTACTTACGATGCTGCTCAGCCTTTCGCTCCTTGGCTCTTTACTATCACCCATCATGCGCGGGTGGATTGGCAAAGATCGCAGAATAAACACACTCGTCAGCTGCTCTATGGAATGGAAACGGCTTGGGATAGACTGATAGATCCGGAACCGACTGCGGAACGGTCCATCGATTCTGCGTTGATTTCCAGCTTGCCCAAAGCTCAAAGGCAGGCGATCGAGCTGCGATATATGGACAATCAGTCGTTCGAGGCCATCGCCCGGCAACTCGAAACTTCGGAAGCGAACGCGAGGCAATTGGTGAGTCGCGGATTGAAAAAAATTCGCGCTCTTTTCCCAAGAAAGGAAAAGAATCTATGAAAAACTATGAAAAAATTCCGAATTTCTCAAGAGAATATCAGCAATTTCTGCAAGGCGAAGAGATCTATCCGCCTCAGCAGGTCTATGAATCCGTTCAGTCCATCGTGCATCGAGATCTCTGTCCGAGATATCCGCGAATTTTTGCAAAAATATCTTTGCTTCATCTCACGGTCGGCAGCCTTTCGCTTTGGCTTTGCTCTCAGTTTGGTATGGGCCACGGTCTGACGCTGGCTCATTATTTTATGCGATGGGGAGATCTCGTCTGTATGATGGCCTGTGGATCGCTTTTTCTAGGCTTGACCACAGGGGTGGCTGGCATGATCCTGAGCCAAGCCGAACTGCGGCGTATTCGTCAGACGGGCTATTCCATGATAGCCATTCTTGGAATAGCTTCTCTGCTGGTTTTTTTAAGTTTTGGAGCGGAAATTGCTTCCCATTACGCTCTTGCTTGGCTGTTCGGTGCGCTGCTGGCGGGCGTGATCGGTACCGAACTTAGTCTCGGAATCAAAGGCAAATCAAGCTGGAAGCAAGCCTTTTGATTCCCCGCAAAATCTAGTGTTTTCTGAATGTGATCATGGTGACTCGCTGCTTGATCATCTCTTTGACTTCCAGCTGTCCATGGGCTGTATCCAACTTATCACCAGGCTTTAGAATTTTACCGACCGTCTTCATCATGTATCCCGCGATGGTGGTTGAATCGTTGTCCTGAAGATTCCAACCAAAATGCTCGTTTAAATCATCAAGTCGCGTATCACCGCGCAGCAAGATGGAAGAATCAGGCTGCAGAGCGAACTCGGCCGTGGGATCTTCATTGCCATCCTGAACCTTGCCAAACACAGTTTCGACGATATCTTCCAGGGTGATAATGCCCGCAGTTCCCCCATACTCATCGATCACAGCGGCGATTTGGGTATTTTTTTTCTGAAACTTCTTCACCAGAGCGTCAAGGCGAAAGGATTCGGGTACGTAAATGAGGGTACGGACCAAAGTTTCAAGAGGCGGACGGGGTTCTGGCAGCCGAGAGTACTGAAAAAGTTCGTGCGTATAGATCACCCCGATAATTTCATCGACCGATTCGCGATACGCCGGTAAGCGAGAGTAGGAAGCGCCAGCAGCGATGTCGAGAATCTCTTCGATGGGCAGGCTCATATCCAACCCTTGAACTTGTGACCTTGGAGTCATCACTTCTTCGACCGAGGTTTCACTGAAGCGGAAAGCTTTTTGCAACATACTGCGTTCAAAACTATCGAGGTGACCTGCAGCATGGCTTTGCCTGATCAAGAGCAGCAACTCAGTCGGCGAATGAACCGAACCATTTTCATTGGAAGCCTGCAAACCAATGAGTTTCAGAACCATATGACCGAGTCCGTTAAGACTCCAAATCAAAGGTTTAAGGAAAAAGATCATGGCTCGCATAGGCCGCGCAATCAGCAGCGAAGTGGATTCGGGATGATTCAAAGCGATAGACTTTGGCACGAGTTCGCCAAGAATAACCTGCAAAAACGTGATGGCAGTGAAGGCCAAAGCAACCGATATCCCCTGCTGCAGAGTTTCCGTGATATCCAGTGCCAACCATGTGAAGACTGGCATAAGAAGCTTGGAGACCGCGCCTTCACCAATCCAACCGAGAGCCAAACTTACGATCGTGATCCCGACCTGCGTCCCGGCAATATACCGATCTAAGTCCTGAATCGCTTTCTTTACATATCGCGCTGACGAAACCCCTTCCGAAGTCAGCTGATCGATGCGGGTTTTTCGGACTGTTACGAGTGCAAACTCGGCTGCCACAAAAAAACCATTGAGAGCGACCAGCGCCAGGACACTGAAGAGACTCGAGAACACAAGCATCATTCGGCATTATCCTTAAAAAAATACTGGCTTAGAACATAGCATAGAAATCTCAGGGTCTCAAGCGGGACGACTTGCATGCTAGAATGGATTGGCTTTTCACTGATAAGAGCTAAATTGTGCTTTTCTAGAGCTGCAGAAAAATTTCTCGAAACAGATCGTTGACAAGCTCATGGGCATTTGTAAAGTTTCTGCAGCAGCCCCCAGGGGAATTATCAGAAAGTAGGTCACTCCGATGAAAAAGCTGTTTTTAGGTCTTGCCTGTTTGACGAGCTCCTGTGTTGGGTACGAGCAAACCATCAATGAAGCCATCCAAGTAGGTCAAGCCAGTCTGGCTCCAAGTTCTGGCGAATCGGTTTCCGCTACCAAGCAGGCGCTGGAAAAGGGCGTAACGGTTGGCATCAATTTGCTGCAAAAGGACGGTGGGTTTAGTCAATCGGTGCACCGTATTTTGATTCCAGCAGAATTGCACAAGACTTCACAGTTGGCCCGTAAAATCGGTTTGAATACCGAAGTCGATAATTTTGAAAAGAGTTTGAATCGTGCAGCTGAACAGGCCATGAGTTCAGCCGTACCGATTTTTAAGAACGCCATCACCCAATTGAGCTTTCAGGATGTTGTGAAAATCTTAACGGGACCCGATCAGGCGGCAACGAGCTACTTTCGAAGTTCCAGTGAAAAGCAATTGTTGGAAACTTTTAAACCGATCGTTGCCAAAGCTACCCAGAAAAATAATGTAGGCCGATTCTACAATCAGATTACGACCACGATTAAACCCGCTGCAGTCCTGGCTGGTATGCCTATCGCAACGGTTGATCTTGATGAGTATGTGAGCATGAAGGCCACCGAAGCGTTGTTTGTTGAGATCGGTCGGCAAGAAAAACTCATTCGGGATAATCCGGTCGAACGCAGTTCGGCCTTGCTGCAAAAAGTTTTCGGTTTCTATGCGACTAAGAAAGGCTAGTCGACTCTTGGGAATACGATGGCAGCCATTGCCATTCCGAATCAATGCCGGTCCATCCCCCGACCGGCCCTTAGAATCTATGCCCACTTGCCTATTTTTGACTTTAAGTCATTATTGACAGCGTCTTTTTATACTCATTGAGAGCTTTTCTCAAAATGGACCCCCTTCCCCTCAGAGATCGAATTCAGCTATTCTATTTATTTCAGATAGTTATTTAATGATTCAAACGTTTGTTTTATTTTGTTAAAGAAGCCTGATACGTTTCCCGAAAGGTAAACGAACGTTTGATTCACAACGGAAAGACTATGATGAAGCGAATCTTTGGGACTCTTCTTTTAAGCTATCTCTTGATCGGATCCGGCATGGATCACGCTCACGGACAGTCGACCTTGAGTGAAAAGGATCTTATCCGCCTCTTTCGCAGTGAAGCTATCAGCCTCAAGGCGACTGCAGCTCAAAGAGACCAATCGGAACTCAACTCATCCCTCCTGAAAGAAGCCTATATGCCTCAAGGCTATGGCACCCTTCGTTATGGGGATAGTGCTGAAAAAGCTCTCTCGCCTTTCCAACCAACGCTTGGGCCAACGACCAATCTCTTGGCCGGTATTCGTAAACGCTATGCCTATGGTGTCGCCGGTTCTGCCGAAGTCTTTACCCAGGAAGTATCGACGACTGACGGCAACCTGGATCGTGCGGCCCAGTTTGGGGGGCGAGCGAGTGTCAGCCTGGATCTCTGGCGCAATTACCTCGGTAAGCTCGATCAGTCCACAGTAAAGTCGGCCGAAATTGCTGAAGTTCGCACAAGTCTGGAGGTCGAGATCAACGAACGGATCGGCGAGCTGTCTTTGCGTAAAGCATTTTGGTCCATCCTGGCCCTAGATGAATCTCTTAAAGTCAACGAAGAGCTGCTTGGCTCCGCCGAACGTCAGTTGAAAGAAGCCAGAAAGCGCGGTGCCGATGGGGTTGCCGATCGCGGTGAAATTGCCCGCTACCAGGCCCAAATTGAATCGCGTAAGGCCACCCAAATCACCTTGGAATTGCAGCGGCAGTATGCAGAAGGTGCTATCAAACGGCAGATCGCCAGTTTACAAGGCCAGCGGATTCGTTTGGCAGCCGTGAACTTGCAGGAAGAGGAAAATAAGTTTCAGACCTGTTCGAAGCAGATTCTTAGCCAAAACGAGACTCCACTTCCATTCGCAGCTTCGGTGGAATTGCTGAGCAAGCTGAAGGAAGAATTCGATCAGAAACAAGCCCAAGCAGCTTTGCATAGCAGTCCTGATCTCTTTCTCGAAGTATCCATGCAGCGCAGCGGTGTGGACCAGGGCACCGGCCCAGCGGTAGAAGATTTTGTGAGTAAAGGGAAACTGGGCTATTCCATTGGCCTCAACCTCACTGTCCCTCTCGGTGAACAGAGTGATTTTTCTGAACGGAAATTAATCAGCGCCCAGAAAAATGCTTATGACGCCCAAACACTGCAGCTCAAGCACGATCTGAGCGTCCTTCATAGCGATACAAGGCAAGCCCTGAGGCTTCTGGCCCAAGCGCTAGCAACGCAGAGCAATGAGAGCCGATTTTTGACGATCAATTTGGATCAATCAAGGCAGAAGTTTAATCAAGGTCGAATTCCACTCTCACTTTTGATCCAGGAGCAAGACAGTCTGTTTGCTTCAAGGCTCACAGAAATCGATATCAAACGGCAGATCGTCCATGCCATGTATGATTACTTTCAGGTCTTCACTCGGCACCCCTGTCCGATGAATCGCTTGGTTTCGAATCGGGAATGAACTAGGAACTTCTGCGAGGTGCATGATGCAAAATTTAGCCAAGTTTTTTGTCGAAAATAGCAAGTTTACTTTAGTCCTCTCGTTCGGACTTATTCTATTCGGGGCTTTTGGACTCTATCGAATCACTTCGGAAGCCTTTCCCAGCGTGGATATCGGTACCGTGATCGTCACCACGGGCTATAAGGGGGCGACCGCCAGTGATATTGAAACCAAGATTACCAAACCTCTTGAAGATGAAATTCGCACCGTTCGTGGGATCAAGAAGGTGGTGTCGACCTCTCAATCTGGCTTTAGCCGAATTGTAACCGAGGTCGATATCGACAAGTACAGTGTCAAGGAAGTCATTCCTGATCTACAGCGGGCCGTCGATCGCGCTCGTAACCTGCCGACCGACTTGGATGCTAGGCCGGCTTTTTTTGAAGTAAAATCGGACGAATTTCCCGTCATTGAAATAGCTGTTGTCGGTTCCAATGTTAATCGGCTGCGGGATCGTGTTGCCGATATGCTGAAGGAAGAGATTCAGGATAATAAGAAAGTTTCCAATGTTATTTTGGGGGGCTTTCGGGAAAGACAGTTCAACATTTACCTAGAGAAATCCCTTTTGGAGCAGAAGCACGTTGCGATCAATGAAGTTCTCAGTGCCCTGGCTTCACGCAATGTCACCATCCCAGGCGGGGAATTGAAGAACGCGGCCGAACAAAAGCTTTTGCGCATTGAAGGCAAAGCCACGTCCGTTAAGGAACTGGAAGATATCATTGTGCGCGCCAACTATTCTGGCGAAGGCGTTCGGATTCGGGATATTGCTCGTGTCGAAGACGGTTCGGAAGAAGCCCTTACCCTGACTCGATACAATGGGCAAAGTGCAAGCACACTGACGATCAGCAAAAAAGGAGGTGTTGATCTTATCATCCTTTCGACTGAAGTGAGAACCCTGGTGGAACAGTTTCAGGCCAAATACCAGGGTCAGTTGAACATTCTCATCTATAATAACGAAGGCGATCGAGTCGCGAGTAAGATTGGTATACTATCGTCCAATGCTATTTTTGGCTTGGGTTTGGTCGTGTTTTTTCTCTTAGTCTTTCTGCCTGGCTGGGTAGGAATCATGACCTCACTCTCCTTGCCCTTAGCCTTGTTTACGACTTTGGGCTTGCTCCCCACCCTTGGCTATTCCATCAACACGATCACTATTCTGGCCCTGATTATAGCCGTTGGTATGCTGGTGGATAATTCCATAGTCGTGGCTGAAAACTTTGTCCGCCTGCGCGAACAGGGGGTAGAAACTCAGGAAGCTCTGAATCGCACGGTGAACGATCTTTGGGTGCCGGTGACAGCTTCACTCTTGACCACAGTGGCAGCTTTCCTGCCCATGCTGGTGACCTCTGGCGTTTTGGGACAATTTATCAAGGCCATGCCTATCGTCGTGAGTCTATCGCTCGGCGTCAGCCTGCTCGAGAGTTTCTTTCTTTTGCCAACTCGATTGAAAATGATTGGCCACCGAGTGGGTCAGAGGAAACCCGGACAGCATAGCCAGGATTGGTTTAAGCGGTGGATCATTCCAGGTTTTGCTTGGTTTATGCGCCTTGCCGTGCGCTTTCGCTATCTGACAGCGATTAGTTTTGGGGGGATTATTTTTGGTGCCTTCGTGATGATGACCCAATTCAATAAATTTATTCTTTTCCCTGCGGACCAAACCGAAATTTATGTGGCACGGATTGAATTGCCAGAAGGCTCACCCTTGGCTTTGACGGATACGGTAACTGCAGAACTCGTCCAAAGCATTCAGGGAAAACTGGGTAAAGAGATCAATCACATGATTGCTCGATCAGGTTCGGCCGAACTTGATCCGACCGATCCCAAGGGTCGAACGGGAGCCAATGCTGCCTTGATTATGATCATGGTCAACGAACAGACTAAGAACAATGTACCGACCCAGGAGTTCCTCACCTCGCTGCGTTCTATAACCCATCCCAAAATCGTTAATCTTTCCTTTGAAGCTCTTGTTAATGGACCGCCGGTTGGTGATCCGGTCAACGCCACCCTGCGTTCTAACAATCTCGAACAGTTGAATGCAGCAGCAGAAGACATTCGAGCTGCCCTTCAGGCCACCGAGGGACTGTTTGACGTTAAAGCCAATGATGTCTTTGGTGATCAAGAGATTCGCCTGCAAATCGATCAAGAGAAGATCGCTCGCTTGGGTCTTTCCATTCAGGATATTGGGGCTACGATTCGAGTGGCGATTGCTGGACAGTCGATTGGAGATGTGAACCTCAATAACCGCAAGGTCGACTATTTTCTCAGCCTTGAGGGCAGCGATCGGCAATCCGTCAATCAGCTCAACGCCATTCGTATTGCCGATCGACAGGGCAACCTTATCCCTTTGGGTGCCTTGGCTCGTTTTGAGCAAGTCCGTGGGGAACCTCACATCAAACGCTTTGACTTTCGGCGATCGAAAACGATCACTGCAAACCTGAACGATGAAGTGATCACCTCCGTGCAAGCCAATGCCCTGATCGAAAAGCAATTTGCCACTTTGCAAAAAACTTATCCCGACACCACTCTGACTTTTGGTGGTGAGGGTGAGAACACCAAAGAATCTTTCGCCAGTCTCGTGCAAGCTCTGCTTTTATCGATCGTGGGTATTTTTGCTTTACTCGTGCTTATCTTCCGCTCTTACATGAGCCCTTTCATTATTCTCTCGACGATACCTTTAGGCTTGGTGGGAATGTCCCTGGCCTTTTATTTTGAGGGCCGACCTGTCAGCTTTCTCGCTGTGATTGGCATTATCGGCTTGGGTGGAATTATCGTCAACTCGGGCATTGTTCTCATCAGCTTTATCGAGCAGCTCAAGGCTGAAGGCAAATTGCCCATGCAGGACCTTTTGATCCAGGCCTCGGTGATGCGGCTGCGAGCTGTGGTCGTCACTTCGCTGACGACGGTCAGCGGCCTTCTCCCAACCGCCTATGGTTTTGGTGGTAATGATGAGTTCATTATTCCCATCTGTCTGGCGCTGGCCTGGGGATTGACCAGTGGCACGATTTTGACCATCGTCTGGGTGCCTTGCGCCTATGGGATAGTCGACGATATCAGCGGACTGTTTGATCGTAGAAAGCGAGTGGATCTTGACCCACAGGCAAATCTTGGGCTATTAGAACCCAAGGGGTCAAGTGTTCCATGAGTCAGCCACCTTCCAAAGCTCACAATACTGGCGCCGAAACAAGGCGCCGCATTTTGGAAACAGCCCGAAAGTTGTTTTCGCTGCATGGTTTCGAAGGGACCTCGGTGCGGGATATTGCCCGCGAATCTCAGGTCAATCTTTCGTCCATAAACTATCACTTCAAATCAAAAGACAGCCTCTATTGGGCTCTGATCGTCGATATGCATCTCACGACCCATGAAAACATGCGGGAACTGGCTGCCGAATCGACCAACATTAGTCAATTTTCACGGCGAGTGCTGGGGCATTTACTGGATGATGCAGAGTTTGTTCGGAGCATCCTGAAGCTGATGATGACCGAAATGCGGATGACTGCCGAGGCTATGGAAGCAGCGCATGCATTGAGCGATCAGTTTGGACCCCCTGGCTCTGAATTTTTTAATGCCTTTATTCAGCAGGAGTTCCATGCACCGCTGGATTTAGGCGAAAAGCGTTGGGCCGTGGATGTTATTTTTAATCATATTATCCAATCGGCGATGCTGAATGCGAGTCCGTTTTGTAAAATTATTCCGGAAGGCTTTGTTAGCGTGACCCGCGAACAGCTTATGCAGGATATCGATTGGGTCGTGCAGGCGACCTTGAACTTTTTGCGGACGCAGCCTGCATCTTCGTCGTTGGACTTGCCAGCTTCAACGGAGCCTGGGTCATCTGGGCTCTGAAAAATTCCCCAACGGCAAAATTTTGCCGCGTAGG
>JBGSRE010000314.1:0-10754 GCA_041737755.1 Oligoflexus sp. | reverse complement strand
GCTTGAAAGCGGCTCTGTGGCAGCGAGGATCGGTGACTCCGCCCTCGCTGAGAATCTCTGGACTATCCGATTCAAATACCACGCGATCGAGGGGCAGCTGTTTCAAGAGATTATGGCAATCGCCTTTTAGAATGCGGGGATGCAGGGAAAGAATAAATCCCAAATTAAGCCAGGACGCGGCCGTCTCTTGATTGGCCCAGAAGCTATGGACCAAACCGCGTAACTTTCCTTGATAGGCTTTCATCATGCGCAGAGCTTCGTGATGAGCTCGGACGATATGAAGGATACAGGGTTTATCCTGTTCTACAGCTAGTTCCAGTTGAGCTTCAAACCATTCGATCTGTTTCTTTCGTTGCTCGGGTGATTTGCAGCGAAAATAATCCAACCCGCATTCACCCAGTCCATGGGCCTGGGGCAAACTTTGTTTCAGCTGCAGAAAATCCTGATCCAGCTGCTGCTGAGACCTTTCCTGTACCGTCCAAGGATGCAGGCCAAAGACCCGAATGATCCGTAAGGGTTCATCAGGAATCGCCAATTGCTGCTGCCAATCCTCAGGATCAACCCCACCAAGGACAAAGCCCCGACAGGACGCTTGGGCCAGTCGTGCGAGGACAGCCGGCAGAGGCTCGGGGTGAAATCGGCTAGTAAGATGGCAATGGGCATCGATCCAAGACTGCATAGAGGCACCCTCCCTTTGGGATTTTGAGCAATTTTTCAAAAAACTACCAGCTAAATCCGGCTTTTTAATCTCCATGCGACCCTCTTTCGCTCGGCAAGTCTCAGGTTTTATAGCCAAAGACCGATAGCGAAGCGAAGAACCACAGGAGTATCCTTTGCGTATCGAAATGTATGGCGCGACCGACATGGGACGAGTCCGCAAGAACAATCAGGATAGTCTTTTTTTCAATGCTGAGCTTGGTCTGCTCATCGTTGCCGATGGTATCGGCGGTCGAAAGGGAGGGGAGGTGGCTTCGGCAACGGCTGTCAACGGTATCAAGGAAGCCTATCTCAATTGTGATAGTCTGCGCCATGAAGAAGTCGAGCCGTTTCTGATTAAAAGCATTGATCAGGTGAACAAGGATATCATCAACAAAGGCGCATCAACCCCTGGTCTGGATGGAATGGCAACCACCCTGAATGCCATTCTCTTTGTGGGTGAGAAAGCCTTTATCTGCCACATGGGCGACTCTCGCTCCTACCTTTATTTTAAAGGCAATCTGTGGCAGCTGACGCTGGATCATAACATTGAAAATTATGTGGAACGTGGCTGGTTGCCCGATGGCTCACTGGCGGTCAATCCTAAGCCAGGTGCTTTAGTGCGCGCCCTGGGTTTGTCGACCCAATGTGAAGTCGATATCTATGAACTGAAACTGCAGCCGGGTGAAATACTTCTGACCTGTTCCGATGGACTGACGGGTATGGTCAACGACCGGCGCATTCTTAGAATCATCAAAGAGTATGAAAATCGACTTTATGAACTGCCGCAGAAGTTGATTCAGGAGGCTAACGAAGCAGGCGGTCAGGATAATGTCACGGTCGTTATTTCAGCAGTAATGAGAGGCTAGGTGGACAAACTCTATCTCATACGAGTCGACATGGAACGCTTTCTTGGGCCCTTTACGCTCAAGCAGCTGAAGGAAGCCTATACTCGTATGGAATTTGGTCTGCAAGATGAGGTGGCGGGAAGTTTGCGCCAATGGGTAGCCTTCGATAACTTCGAAAATATCCGCAAGCACTATCCGGAACTCGTACAGCTCGTGCAAAAAGAGATGCTCTCGGGTTGGGGTGTTAGCACTCATTCTGCAATAGGCAGTTCGTCCTTGCCGGTTAAAGTTAAAGCCCCAACTCGAACGCGAAGCTCTTGGGTCATCTGGATGCTAGTCGTTTCGCTGATATTCGTGGTTTCTGCGGTGGGCTTTTCCCTCTATAAAGAAGGTCAGCTCACCAGCGTCATCGGCATGATCAAAGATCGGCAGCTCTATACTGCGAAGTCCATGTATGGAGATCGGTACAATGCAAGGTTTGAAGGCTTTATGGATCGCAATCGCGAGACCATCAATCAAGCTTTGAAGCGCAAAAAGTTGAGCAATCTGTGGCTGCCCTATGTGAGGGCCGTGGCTTTCGAAAAAGATGGTCGTTGGGAAGGCCTAACAGCCAAAAAATTACGCGGTCAGGTAGAAGGATTTTTACCCGTGGATTGCTCGATGGGTGCTTGGGAAACACGCTGGACCCAAAGTCGCGAGCAATGGACTCGCTTTCTGGATGGCAGGGAATTTCCACGAGAGGAATGGGCCTACCTGCTGACTTTGGATCCGCATTGGATTCAGAGGAGATCGCCATCCCCGGGTTGGATCGAGCCGGGTACCTATGCCGAAGGCTGTCTCCGTATGGCGATCAAATCCATGCAGCGCCTGACCGGTGAAAACATGTCCTGGGAAGCCAAAGTTTTTGTATCTCGAATGCGCTGGCAATTGGGTGTTGTCAATGACCAGGCCCCAGACGAGGATTTTGAAATGTCCGGCACTCTTTGGGCTCTCAGTTGCATTGAAGATGCGCGGGAGGATAGTGCGTTAAAAAATTGCTTGGGCTCGGTCAATCCCAAACAGGGTTGGCGCGAGGCCTTCGATATTGCTGTCGTCAATCGGAAGCTAGAATTGGCGGTGATGGGTCGCACGCTCGTGGAAAGTTCGGCTTTAAACGAATTTCAATCGAACGTTGCAGATTTCAGTAATCGGGCTAAGGATTTCTTTATGCCAAGGGATGCTGAATTGAAGTTCTATCAGGAAGTGATTCAGCAGCAAGGCCAAATTGATCAAGCAAGAGATCTCATGAATCAGAAATTTCCTCAGATGAATTTTGAGCTTTAAGGTGAAGGCATGAGCTTCTGTGGCATGATGCTTGGTCTCCAGCTTCTGCTGCTTTGGGCGGGGTCAGCCTCTTTGTCCGCAGCGGAGCTTGAACCTGCATCAGCACCCAGGACAGCAATCAAAAGCAGTGGCGCCTATGAAGCCGCTTTAGTCGACTATAGGGCTAATCGGGTCCGGGATGCGGCGAGAGCCTTAAAGGCGATTCTGCTCAAAGATCCCAAGCATAAAGAAGCCGCCATGCTGCTGGCGACGATGTATTACCAAAACCATAAGTTAAAACGAGCTCTTTATTGGTTCGATCGCGGCGATCCCAGTCTCTTGAATCATGATAACGCCTTTGCCTGGGGTTCGACCTACTTGGAATTCAATGATGATAAGAAAGCCGCGCTTGGCTATCGCTATATTATTAAAAATAAAGGACCCTTTCGGCCTTTTGCGACCTATTACATGGGCGTCATCGCCTATCAATCATCGCAGTGGCTCAAAGCCCGCAAGTATTTGCAGAAGGTGAATCCCGAAGATCTCACCGTTGCTTTGCGGGTGAATCGACGCCGATATCTCAGCGACATCAAACGGCAGCAGGAAAAAATGTTGGAAGCTATCATCGGTGGCATTGATAAACAGGCCCAGGATCTTGGCAGCATGCAACCGACCGAACCCAGCGAAAGCGGATCAAGCAAGGAAAATGCTGGGGAAGATGAGCTCGAGGCCCCGCAGCCCAATGCCCAGCAGGTCGAACGGACCGAAGATAAAAAAGGCTGGCGTTCCAGTTTTAAGGGAAACCTAGCGCTGACACAGCATATCCAGCTTTTCGAAAATCATGGACTGAGCAATGATGCGGTCAGTCTCTTCGCGCATCGTGAGGGCCTAGGCGGACAAGTGAACTATGGCGATGAAAGAAATGGCGGCTCTGGTTTCTTTGGCGGTTTAGAATTCAGCATCGGTGATATCGGTTATAGCGCTCGATTGGATCAAACTTTGTTTTTTGCCATCGACCAAACCTCCGGCATTTTTACCTCACAGTCCGGTCGCAGTCAGAGTGAAAGTAGCGGCTTCGTCATGTTTCAGCCCCATTTGAATTGGTATCTGAGTGAGCGCTTTCGCTTTGAAATGAGTGTTGGAGCCAGAAGCTATTTTCCTGAGTATGATGCCTTGCATCTGTGGGGGCAGACTTCCGAAAAACTGGGCGTGTACTATGAAGAGGAAGATTTAGAACTAGGACTGGAATTGGCTGTTCTGCAGCCCTTCGATGCCAAGCAGAATAAAGATGCCTTAGATTTTGCTGGACGGACCGAGCTTGAAAAGCAGTTGGGTGATATCCGTATTTCACTTGGGGCTTATGGCTGGCAAACGGATCATGCGAAATTTGTCAGTCTCGATCGCTTTCGGCTGGTGCTGGCAGATTCTTCCTTGCGTTATCGCAATGGTTTTGTCAGTGAAGCCGGTGGTTCGGGCAGTCTGCTTTTCAACCTCTTCAGCGAAACGTCTTTGCAGTTACGTTTTGAAATGCTGCAGCGTGAAGCACCTAGTTCCATTCCTATCAATCGCCTCAGCAGTTCCGAAAGCATTGAATCCGTGGCGTATGGAGCATCTAAATCTTTGGCGACGATCAATATTCCGCTTTGGGAAAGTGTGTCCTTAACGGGGTCAGCCGCCTATCACCAGCTCACGGATTATCATTATACGGATGTGGATCCTGTTTTGAGCAGCGTGCAGGAATTTGTCACCGATGTGGATCAAACTATCTTCCAAGCGGGTGGTTTGATTTCTTTTGCCGATTGGATTCGATTGAGCGGCAGTTATGCTGTCACCCAGAACAGTTTTCTATCGAAGTCATCGGCGGATAAAGTCTTCCGCCGGCGCAATCCTGACTATATTACCGATTCGATCATCTATCTGGAACTCAACAAAACCTTTTAGTTTTTCAATTGCTCGCCGATCCAACGCAGGCCGCTCTCGTAAACTTGATCGAGACCTTCAGCATAAAGCAAAGTGTCTTTCACAGCTTGATCGACCTCCAACGAAGCACCATGACCGGCATAGCTCAGCACGGTCCAGGGCATGGTTTTAAGGCTCAGTTGCTGTTCCGGTAGCAAAGCATTGCCCGAGTTTTCACCGATAATCTGTGCATTGAAGTCCTTCTTCAAACGCATGGCGAGTCGGACGGCGCCTTCACGAGTCTTTTGATTGATGAGGACCACGGTTGGTATCTTCTTCGAAACTTTGATAGATCCTGAAGGATCCTGACCAAAACTGTCGCGAAGGTCGACGAGTTGGGCGGCGCAGTTTTCGCTGGCAAAACTGATTTTAGATATCAAGTGAGCACCCACGGCATCGTTCAGCCATAGCCAGGATTTCAAAAGACAAATGCGTTGCTTATCACGGGTCAAGAGCGTTCCCGCACTTTGAGTTTCGGCGAGGACGTAATCAGCAAAAGGGCGAAGGCTAGGACTGATCGTCACTTTCTGAAGGGGCGTCATGGGGCTGCCCTGCAGTTCCAATTCCACTTTGCTGGCTTTGGCGAAACTCAAGATCGGATCGAATCCTATGGTTTTAATCTCATCGCCACGGCGAAAATATTTTTGACCACGGCTGCTGATGTACTGCACAGTCCATTTTACACCACGCGACTGATAGACCGCGCCACTATCAGGAAAGGGTTTGCCACTGGCATCCAAAGCCCAATGCTGTGGGTCCGCTTCGTTTAGTATGCGGAAGGCCTTGCCATTCCAATTGTCCAGGATTCGCGTCAGGCTGAGTTGCAAACCGACCTCGGACTGGGCCTCCTGCCCTGCTGTGAGCAAAGCCTTGCGAATGGGAGCCCACTCTTCTTTTTTAGATTGAGTGGACGGATCGACCTGTTCCACGGTTTGGATGAGCTCTTGAGCAGCTTCCATGAGTGGCTTGGGTTTGACGGCTCCGAAGGCCATCGAGATCGAAAGGAGCGAAACTGTTGAGACTAAACCAGTCAAATAAGCCATATTTTTCATGAGGAGCTCCAATCGAAGTTTGCCGCCGGATAATACCCGGCCTCGAGGCATTTTTCGTTGGAAAAAAACCAAGGACTTTGATTAAACCAGGGGGCAGTAAGCAAAAATTGATCTTAGGTGATTGAGGCAGCACATGCAGAATCAAAATGACACAGGCAACGAGTCCAGTAGCATCGAGCAAATGGGCAACTTCGTCCTGTCCTCCTCCGTGTTTTACGTAGGAATGGCCGGTGTTGGTGCCATGGTGAGTTTGTATCGTCATCATTCGCTCAAAACAATTTTAAGTCTGCCCACTGAAGGTCTCGCTTTGGCTCAGATCCTGGGACTGGGTCTGCTGGGTGCGGCCGTGCTTCTGATCGCCAACTATCTGTTCGAAGAGCATTTCCCTTCCTATAAAATTTTTCGCCACGTGCTGATGCAAATGATGGGCAATGCCACGGTCCCTGTGGCACTTTACCTTGCGTTCATTTCCGCCTTGGGCGAAGAACTCTTATTCCGTGCCGCTGTCCAACCCGTGCTGGGACTGGTGGGAACGGCCCTGCTGTTTGGACTTTTGCATCTCGGGCCGCAGGGTTTGGTTTCGATATGGACGCTCTGGGCCATTATTTCAGGCTTGATGATGGGTTGGTTGTTTGAATCGACGGGCAATCTGTGGCCTTCCCTGATCTGTCACTTTTTAGTGAACGCCTTTTCGATGCTGATGCTCCGTGCCCAGTATCGCCGCTTTTTGGCGACGAGTGAGCAGCAAAAAGCCAATAAAAATCTGCTGTCCGGTCCGTGAAGGAAGCTTTCCATGAAACCTGGCCATGTGCAACTCTGCCTCTTCCAACCGGAAATTCCACAAAATACCGGCAGCATCGGTCGCCTTGCGGCGGCGACTTCCTGTCGGCTGCATCTGATCAAGCCTTTTGGTTTTGGGACCAGCGATAAGAATTTACGCCGACCTGGTTTAGATTACTGGCCCTATTTGGATCTGGAAATTCACGAGAGTATAGAGCCCCTGGTGGAAGCCTATTCCGGACGCATGGCGTTCTTTTCCAAGTTTGCCACCAAACTCTATTCTGAAATGCCCGATGATACCGAAGTTTTGGTGTTCGGACGGGAAACATCGGGTTTCCCTGCGGAGTTTCATAAGCGGTTTGCCGATCAGCTCTATCGCATTCCGATGTTTCATCCTCATGTTCGCAGTCTCAATCTGGCCAACGCCTGCTCGATCGTGGTATACGATTTATTGAAACGACGCGGCCTCTTCGTCTAATAAGGTGAGTCATGGATCTCTTGCAACCGAAAAGCCCTGATATGCTATGGCTTGGTGAGTATTTCCAACCGAGTTTGGTGGCTGCGAAAGCCTATAAAATTGATTCGCCACAGGGCATCAAGATTAAGCTCGACCAAAATGAGAGCCCTTGGGACTGGCCGGTGCATCTGAAACAAAAAATCCTTTTGGCCCTGCAGAATAAAGAATGGAATCGCTATCCCGAGTCGATGGGTGCGTCGCTTACAGAAATTCTGGCTCAGTATGTGGGAGTTCGTCCCGAATGTCTGATCACCAGCCCGGGTTCCAATCATCTGATCGCGCTCATCTTGGAGGCTCTGGGTCGTCGCCTTCCCGGCAAAGTAGTCATTGCGCGGCCTTCCTTTGCGCTCTTTGAATCGCAGGCTCAGTGCGCTGGCATTGCCTATGAAACCTGGGATTTGGATGAAGACTTGCGCTACCGTCGCGACCGTTTACCGGCCTTGCCAGACGGTTCCTTGGTGATTTTTGCATCGCCTAACAACCCGACAGGAACAGGTTTACCGAAGGCGGAATTCCGAGCCCTACTCAAAGATTTTCCTAAAGTCCTTTTCCTTGCTGATGAAGCCTACTATGAGTTTGATGACGAGCCTTATACCGATCTGCTTGCCGAATTTTCCAATTTGCTCATACTTCGGACGCTGTCGAAGACCATGGGAGCCGCCGGTATTCGCCTTGGCTATGCGGTCGGATCGCCCGAAATAATCGGCCTTTTGACTAAACTGCGCCTGCCTTATCTCTTGAATCATTTCACTATGGAAGCAGCGAAAGTCATGCTTACCGATCCTGAAATGCAGGACTTCGTCAAAAGAAATATTGAAAATGCCCGATCGGAACGGGATCGGGTGTATCAATTTCTGACGACGATGAAAACCAAAAATAAGCTGCAGCTGATCAATTCAAAGGCTAATTTCCTTTTGATGCGCTGGCCGGACCAAGCAATTGCCACCCAGATCTATCAAGCTTTGGCAAGAGAGGGCATTCTGCTCCGCAATGTATCGGGCGGCCCTGGATTGAAAGGCTGCCTGCGCGTCAGTATAGGAACGAAAGCTGAAAATGATGCATTCTTGCAAGCTATGAAAACTCTTTGCTGTTAAGTGCTTTTCCCCAATGGACTCTTTCTGATTTTTCGGTAAGAGTCCCCTCTGCCTTGCCTGTAACTCTCTAAAAAAAAAGACTTATCTAAAATCTTTAAGCAAGCCTGCCAAGGCTGAGATTTATTTTACGAGCCAAATGCCGATCATGCCTTGGACAGCTGAAGTGGGAGCAATCAATGGCAGAGAAAAAAAGTCTGGCAGAGGAATATGGCATCCAATTAGGGACGCAAGTGGATCATAACGATCCGATTATGCTCATCGAAGATCAGCAGGATTTGCGGCTGATCGTGGCCCATCACCTGGCCAAACTCGGCTTTCAAACTGTCAAACAATTTACCAATGGCCATGAAGCTCTGCATTTTCTCAAAGACAATCCCAGCACTCGATTCCCAGTGATGATTTGCGACAAAGATATGCCCATTCTGAATGGCTACGACTTTCTCACCGAGATCAAGGAAAACCCGCAGTTTTCTCGAGGGGCATTCGTTATCTCACTGGTCCAGCCGGACAAGGGCGAAATAATGCTGGCGACCGAAAATGGGGTGGACGAAATCATGGTCAAGCCCTACTCCTTAAAAGACGTCGTACCGAAACTCCGGAACGCCTATAAAAAATTTCATAATCCCAACAATCCCGAACAGGTTTATGAGTTGGCTAAGGCCGAGCTCAGAGCTGGCAATCTGGATAAATCGGAGCATATCTTCGTCCGGCTCGCGCAAAGTGCGAAGGGTGCGGCCCGTCCTTTGGTAGGCCTAGCCCGGATTGCAAGTGATAAAAAGGATTTCGAGAAGGCACTAAAGCTGCTGGAAGAAGCGCAAACGCGCAACAAATTTTATATTCCGGCTTATGTGGAGCGGGGCCGCATTTATGCCAAGCAAAATAAAATAGAAGAGGCCGTTGCACAGTTCACCCAGGCCATAGAAATTTCGCCTCTCAATCCACTGCGCTACGAAGAGGCAGCAGAGCTGATGTTCAAGCTGCAAAAGCATCAGGAGGCGGCTACTCTTCTGTCGCTGGCCTTGGATAAGAATCTGTCGTTTCCTTCCTTGCACAATTATTTGAGCCAGGCTTTCTATGCACTCAAAGACTATAAAAAGGCTATTCGTCACATCAAGTCGGCACTTTCTCTTGAGCCTGAAAGTATTACCTTTCTCAATCAACTGGGAATTTGCTATAAAGAATCAGATCAATTTGATGAGGCGAATAAGACCTACAATGCTGTGATTAAGTTGGATCCGAACAACAAAGCTGCTCTCTATAACAAGAGTGTGATGCTTTCGGCCAAAGGACAGCACGAAGAAGCGGTTAAACTCATCAAACGCTGTATTGAAAAACATCCGGACTTTGAAGCTGCCAAACGCAAGTTGCAGGAAATCGAAGCCCGAGCCAACGATAAGGCCGCCAGCTGATGCGTCGACTGATTTTGATGCGACATGGTGAATCCGAAAATGTCCAGGCTGGGATGGACGACCATAGGCGTCGCTTGACTGCCTTTGGACAGATAGCAGCCCTGCGCTGCGGTCAGGAAATCCGGGCACGAGGATTCAGTCCAGAACTGATCCTTTGCAGTGATGCTGAACGAGCCGTGGCAACACTTCATGCAGTGGTTCGTGGTGCTGGACTGGTTGGGGTCGCAAGCAAGATCCAGTCACAACTTTACCTCGCCGATGAACATCTGGTCATTCAGTGCTGCGCTGACGAAGATGATGGCTTGGCAACGATTCTGCTTATCGGGCATAACCCCGGTTGGTCAGAGGCCGCGACAGCACTGACCGGCACTCCCTTGAGCCTCGGTACCGCCCAAGCCGCACTTCTCGAGCATTCAGGCGATGAATGGATTGCCGCGATCAGCGATTTGGGCCACTGGAAACTCAAAGATATTGTGCCCTGATCTCTTGGCAACTTCTTTTGCAACGGAAATACTTCAGCCGAGCCAGGGGATAAGCGTCCGGCTTTAAACCCGTCTGATCCTCTTCGAAGATTTGAGGCTATGCCGAATTTCAACACATTATTCTAAAATAACCAATTCCTACGCCAGTGGCCAAGGCAAGCAAAGAAAAGTGTAAAGTTGTTTCTGTAACTTGACGATAAGCCTGACGTTCTCATGGATTCGAAAAATATTTCAGAAGGCACTCGCATGAAACGAATACTTATTTCAACGCTCATACTCAGTCATTCGCTTTTTGTGGCATGTAAAGCCGAAGACTCTGCCGATCAAGGAAAATCGAAGAATGAAGCGGCAAAAGCCGATAGTGCCAGTCAAAACCCGCCGATTCCTGATACAAGGGACACCCAGTTCACCCAGTTCTGCCGTGAAGAACTGGCAAAAGGTGAAGACAATGCGGTTGCCCCGTTTCTAAAGGCCTTTAATGATCCTCATTGTTCTGCTTTGGACCTACGTCTCAGTTCTGGAACTTCCTTTTCCTTAGCTGCTAGCAGTATAAAAGACCTTACGCCGCTCTCCTACTTTCCCAAGATCAACAATCTCTCGTTGGCTGGCAACCAG
>JBGSRE010000302.1:0-1603 GCA_041737755.1 Oligoflexus sp. | reverse complement strand
CCTATGCGTTTCAAGGCAGCACAAAAGCGGATTCCAATATTAAAATCGAGCCTTTTGACTTCTTTATTTTTTATCGTGAGCCTTGTGTCTAGCAGTTGTGGGTCAGAGCGACCCGAATTCAGGAAAGGCGTGGATACAATTGAGGATTCGAAAAGTGAATCTGCTAAGGTGCCGCCTATCAAAACGGATGAAACGATTATGCAACCCACTGCTAGCTCAACAGCAGAAACACCCACCGTCGTCGATTCAAAGCCTAAAACACTTGATGTGCCGCCGCCGGTAGCCCCTTTGTTGCCGATTCGAAGCGCACCCAATGCTGAGGAGCGAAGCAGCATGACTGCCCTTTATGCTCGCCCGGCTAACCAAGGAGGCTGTGTCGGCTGTCATGGTGCTCTCGCCCAGTCAGAAAAAAAAGGTCGAACTGCAGTGCAAATCCAGGCAGCAGCGACGATAGCCAGCCACAGAACACCGGCCGCGGCTATGATGTGGCCTGCTGATCAAGCTGATGTGACTCAAGATGGATTGGATCAAGCAAAGTTTCAAGCGAGTGCCCTTGCTGAACTTCTTAAATGATGAGCTGTGACTTCAAATCGATTTAAAGTAAATCGTCGGTGTCAGGCTCTTGTGAGCCTCTCCTCGGCAATGGGTGGCCTCGCCATATAATTTATCAATTAACTGAGGCCCTGCCGCAAGAATTCGGTATTGCGCAATATGGTGCGATGGAATCGGAGAGGCTCTTTGCAAGCAACTGCGGCAAATAATAGGCCTTCGGTTTAAGTATTCTCTGGCGCCCAAAGCGCCAGAGTCTATCCAGAGCAGGGGCCACGCGAGCCGGCGAGCGGGGAAGATGGATCCCGATGCACTACCCATAGCGTTTTTAGTCTTCACTACCAATTCAAATTCTTGCCCCACAACTTTCCCATTTTTCTTCAAACTGCAAGGTGTCGCGTCATAGTCCCAAAGGTCCATGCATAGTCATCCATTTCTTCAAGTCGAGTTTTTGAAAAACGTCCCATGCTATTCCTCTCCATTCATTCGTCTTAGCGCAGTTTCTATATCTTTCGATTGCGAAGACTTATTGCCGCCTACCAGCAATATCACTACGGCGTTATCATCCCAACAATAATAGAGCCTGTAGCCTGGTCCGCTTTGCCTTTGATCTCGCAGCTCATGAAGTCCCTGACCAAGGTGTCTTGAATAGGGCATACCAATATCCCTCGCTACAGTACTCAGCTTCCGTCCATGTGTCAGGAGCCGGAACTGGCTGATGCTCAGACGAGTTAAATCAATGTTAAGTGAATATTTACAGATATATAATGAGCAAACTCGTGGCTTGCATTGCTATTTCTGTCGTCCAACTCCTGGCTACGTTCTATAACACCCCATAATAATTCACTTATATCCAGGATTTTGTCTTGAAACGCTTCGGCCTGTCAGGCCGCACCTTGATCTATTCTGCCGGCTTTTCCTTTTCTTTCAGGACTTTATACTGCGGCCTTCGAATTGCATGTTGAGATCTGAACACGCCAGTTGCGAATCCGGAGGAGTCCACATGCAAAAGCATATGATGTCCAATTCAAGTCGCGGCGTTTTAGTGCCCGTC
>JBGSRE010000290.1:0-9144 GCA_041737755.1 Oligoflexus sp. | reverse complement strand
ATCGGGCCTCTACTCTTGGCTTGAGGCGACCCATTGAGGATCGCGAGCGGATGTCTCAGATGCTAAATGAGGCGAATCTGGTCGTCACCGCCTGGGATGCTGAAAAGCTAGTCGGGATTTCGCGTAGCCTTTCGGACTATTGCTACTGCACCTACCTATCTGACCTAGCTGTGCATGAGGACTATCAGAAGAATGGAATCGGCAAAGAGCTCATTCGACTCACGCGGGAAGCGGGTGGTCGCGCCACTGTGTTCCTCTTTTCGGCACCAGCCGCGGTCGACTACTACCCCCATATTGGCTTTCAAGCTGGCAAAGGCTTTCTCCTGCGAGAGGGGGACGCTCTCCTCGGCCATCAGGACGGTGAGGCTGGAAAAGTTTAGAATTCTTTGAGGCGGACCGTTGCCAACAGGCATAGGCTGCTTAAAGCGCTGAAAATGCGCACATTTGACTACGTATTCCTTGCCACTTCTCTTTCTTCGAGCCTTCTTAAGTCCATGAAATTAATAAATAAATAAAATACTTTTGGGTTAAACTCATTTAGTACTGGCCAGTCAGTCAGCAGTCGGTTACAAACAATTCAAGACAACTTAAGGAGAGGCTACACATGATGTTCAACTGGAAAAAGACTGCCATCCACGCTGCCGCCTCAACCTTTTTCTTGGGCCTTATCGCTTGCGGTCAGATCAACGAAGGGACCCCTTCGAGTGATCAAAAGGTCACCAACGGTTTATCCGCCGCAAAAGAATTTCCATCGGTCATCATGCTGCAATTCAATGCCGGTCAGGGCACATCGATCTGCACCGGAACTTTTGTCAATGACTCCCAGGTGGTGACTGCCGCCCACTGTGTTTACGATATCCTTGCTGCCAGACGTGCAGCATCTTCCATGTACTTTTCAAAAAAGAAGAGTGACGGAACAAGCGTCCAAGTGGCTGCAACCCGTTTGGAATATCATCCTGCTTACACGGTGACACCAGGCACTTTGAGCAATCACGATATTGCCATCGTGACATTCCCACGCAATTCAGCGCCAGCGACCACCCCCTTGTATCCTGCCGAACCTGAAGTCGGCCAGGCTTTCACAATCGTCGGTTACGGTCTGAATAACTATTCTTACAACAATCGCGGCGAGCAAACAGGTGAAGGATCGGGCGTGAAACGCAAAGGTCAAAACCAAATCGCCGCGATCGATAACGGTATGATCAAATTCTACGGACTGCCAAGCTCCTCTGATGCCTCCACCCCACTGGGTGTGGATTCTGCGAGTGGGTCGGGTGATTCCGGCGGACCTTTGCTGATCAATGGCTCTTTGGCAGCCACAACCTCTGGCGGCGGATTGGCCAAGGGTACCGACGAATCGGGTCAAAGCTTTACCGTCAAAGTTTCTAACTATGTCGATCTGAATGAAAGAGACAACAGAGCATTTTTGGAAACTCGCTTGGTAGCCACTCCCGGCTGGTAATGGTAAAACGAGAGAAGTCATCATATATTATGAAAATCCGCGGAAGTATGACTTCCGCGGATTTTTTTCTGTTAGTTTTGGTTGTTCCCTAAAAAGAATGATGAAGCCATGTTATTCCCGGGTGTTCGCTTAAAGCGGCATCATTCCGCAGCCTTTCCGCCATCATTTCGGCTCAATTTTTTGCTAAAAAAGCCGATCTTCACCCGAGTTAGCCTTAACCTTTAGATTTGTAGCTGCATGGCAAACGAAACGAACAATGCAATTATTCTGGGTTCCAACCCCGGATTAAGAGACACGGTAAAAGCTCAGCTTCGAGCTTTGGGTTTTAATATTCTAAAATCGACAGCCAGTGGCGAAGCTGTGATCGAAGAACTGTCCTACGAAGATTCGAGCTGCAGTATTATCTTCAGTGAAGTGAATCTGGACGATATTAGCTGTCAGAAGTTTCTGCAAAATCTTCGAACCATGCCGGAATTTGACAGGACCATGGTCATCCTCATTTATTCTGAAGATGAGCTTGAAAAGTTAGAAGTCTGCCTGGAATTGGGTGTCGGTGGTCTGGTCAAGAAGCCCTTCAATTCCGATAATTTTAAAGAACTTCTGCAAATCCCCTATCGTCAGCTCAAGGGTTTGAATGGTAACTTCAAAGCGCTTTTTTTGACCACTCTGGCTCATTTTTCTGAAGTTCGCAGCCGCTTCAAAACGGCCATAAAATTTCATCTTGATATTCTCAAGTTGGTACAGTCTGCTAGCACCTACTTTGATTTGGGTCGGCTGTATATTCAGACCAAGAATCTGGCATTGGCTCAGGAAAGCTTCAAGAAGGCGGAAGAGATAGATCCCGAGTACAAAACGCGGATCGGAAAGGTCCTGGAACTTTATAAAGTCAGTTTTCAGGCAGCTGCTGTTGATGGAATTGCAAAAAGTGCCATCAAGCTCTTTAGCCAACCACTGAATCTTTTTTCGAACTCGTTCTACAATTCTCATCTGATCAGGAAAGCCATCATCATTGGGGGCGCGCATAGTGAAAGATTGAGTATCAAAAATTCACTTACTAACCTTGGCGTCAAACAGGTGAGCTTACAAGAGGACCCTCTGCAGGCTCTTAAAGTCCTTCGTGATTCGGATATCGATCTTGTGATCACTTGGCTCAAGTTCTCCGAGAGCGATGCAGCCAATCTGAGCGAAGTCTTGCGATCCATCTACAATCATCATGAACTTAAAATAATGGTGCTCGTCACAGAGCCTCAAATTCCACTCCTTCGTCAGGTCATAGAAAGAGGAGCAGATGGATATTTTGTTATGCCCTTTACTGCTGAGAGATTTTGTCAAAGACTTCATAGCTGTATGATCTTGCAAGATTTCTGCGCTCTTTCCGGAGCAGCCGAATCCTTTGCCAGATCATCTTACATTCTTTTCGAGAGTGAGCAGTACGCAAAAGGTAGTTTAGCTGCTCAACAAGGGCTCCTTAGAAATGCCAATGACCCAGCTTGTAAGCTCTTTCGTGCCATGTGCGAGCATATGCTTGGCAAGCGAGAATTGGCCTTTCCTCTTTATGAAGAGCTAGCGCGAGATGCCAAGGAATTGGCCGAACTTTGTACGCTGACTCTCAAGCGACTGGAGGCGATTGCTCCCAAACCCAAAAAGAAAATCTCACTCCAGCAGACCAAGTCTGCTGAAGCCGAAGTTTTTGAAGAGCCAGAGCTCGGATCACAAGAAAGCGAAGATTCTTCTTCCACTATGAAATCGAGTGCGGCTCCCGTCGTGAGGAAGAAAAAGAAAGTCAGCCCAAGACAGGACGGTCCCCTGCTGGAAACCAATCTTGAAGTTGAGATCTCGTTGGGAGCTGGCAAAATCAAAGAAGCGGATTCGTCGGACCAATCGGATGAAGCAGAACTTATCAGCAAAGGACCTCATGCTCAGAAGGCTTTGGCCCAAGAGGATTCCTCAATCGATAAACCTGTCGATGCCGATGCACCAGTTTCAGGCGAGCCCAAGCGGGTCAAAAAACGCATTAAATTCGATGAGCGCCCAGAATTTTTGGGAAGTTTTTCCAGTATGGAGGATCTCCAGAAAGAAATTTTTGGTAAAGTGGACAAGGGTTTAACCCAGGGTTCCATCCCTGATGCCCTGTTGGACCTTGGCGTCTCCGAATCGAACCTTTTGCTGCCTTTAGGAGTGGAGCAGGTTTTTGGTCTGACTCCACAGTCTCCCACGCCGATTTCCGGCCCTGGTCGAATCATTCAGTTGGAAGATCGAGTAGTCACCTGGATGCCCACGGATCATATCAAATCGCTTAAATTCAAAGTTTTGGATCCGTCGCCCAAAGGGCAAGCCCTCGCTGCAGATATTCCCAAAAATATTTCAAAGTTGACAGGCCAGGCCCAATTGCTCAATTCCCGAGTCCTCTGCCTTCCCGATGGCTATGAAGAGTCGAAAAATCTCGTAGATTATCTTCGGGTTCTTGGCAAAGTGGTTACTCAAAATGATTTTATTGCGGAGTTAAAATTAGACAATCGCATGGATAGTGCGACTCAAAAGTTGATCCAAGGCGCAAAAGAAGATGCGGGAAATGATCAAAAGAGTTTGGACTTAGGTCGGGCTATTGTCATGGGTGGCTATGCCGATGATCTCTTCGCTAAATTGACCAATATTGATGAAAGTGATCCGGAGCGAAGTGATCATGATGGGGTCTTAAACTATGCTGCTATTGCGGAATCCATCGATAAATTGAAAGAACCAATCATTCGATTCCATCGAGAATGCCTGGAAGGCAAGAAAGAATTTGAAAATTCCCTGCCATACACGATGGAAGCTTTCGCCAATGGCAATACTGATTTCCAAATGCTCTATCGGGCCATGGCGAGAGATCATAACAGCCTCGAATCTTTTAAGAAGATTTATACGGAACTGTCTAAAGCTGGCAATGAAGTGGCATTAGAAAAATTTTTCAAAGAAAAGCACAAAGACTATCTGAAGAACCGAAAATCACGTCGCTCTCTCAATCGCTTTCTCCTGGCCATGGGCGACAAGCGGCGGGCGCGAATTGTTGCCATTAAGTCGATTAAAGAAGATAAGGGTGATCCTGATAGTTTAAAGGCCATGGCCCTGATCTGCTTTCAGGAAGGGGACCATAAGAATGCCATACTCTGTTGCGAGAAGATCATCATGCAGAAGGTCTACCTGGAATATGCTTATAATCTTTTGGGCATCATTTACAAGAAGATGAATCGCCTGGGTGATGCCATCGAAAACTATCGAAAGGGCATCGAAGCCGAACCGGAATCCATTAAACTTCATCATAATATTGCCATTGCCTATGCCCTGAATAACGAATCCAATAAATCCAAACGTGCGTTGGAACGGTCCAAAAAGCTGAAAAAGCTGCAAGGATTCTAGCCATACCTGTCGGCTTGTTCTTCTGCCGAACTTAATTTAATTGATGCTAGGGGCTGTTGACGATTTGTTCCATTTGATGACTTTGGCATTGCCTTGTCTCTTGCCTTAGCCTTTGGCGTGATCGTGATCATCGCCAAAGAAGCTTTGCCATAAGACTTAAGGCGAAGTAACGGGGCGAAGATCACGATCACACCAAAGGCAAGATATGTTTACGTTAGCGTTTTTCGACCTAAGGCAACTTACTTAAAGAATCGTCAACAGCCCCTAATATCTTTCGACTATGGGTGGCGGTAAGTGAAACAGATTACTCCGCGAATGGCGAAAGTATTTCTGAGTTGGAGAGCTTAGTCTTTATGGGTTGCTCGTCAAAACATCCTCATTCAATTTAGTAAATCAGCAGCCTCTCTTCAAGTTGCTAGGCATTTGGCTCGAGTCGGCATAATCTGATCTCCTAGTACCCCAAAGATAAGGAAGATTATGAAGGCTAAAAAAATGGCAGTCTCTTGGTCACGAATCCTCCCTCCAGTTGGACTCTTCTTTGGTCTGGCAGCGGTCGCAGAGGCTCAGAATCAAGCTTTGGAAAAAATGTCCGTCGTCGGTTCGCGAGTGGTAGGGCGCACAGCCGATGAAGCTGCTGTCGCCATTGAAGTCTATGATGAAGAAGTCCTGCAGAAATCAGGGATCGGCGAGACGGGGAAGCTCCTGCAGTCGCTGTCTCCTGGCTTTAATTTTTCATCGACCACGGTTTCTGATGGTACAGATTCTGTGCGACCGGCAACGTTGAAAGGTATGGGACCCGACCAGGTCCTTATTCTTATCAATGGAAAAAGGCAGCACAGCCAGGCTTTGTTGAATGTTCAGCAAACAGTGGGCCGCGGATCGGCGGGAACCGATATCAATGCTATTCCCGTTTCAGCCATTAAGCGCGTAGAAATATTGCGTCAAGGTGCATCGGCTCAGTACGGCTCCGATGCCATCGCTGGTGTCATCAATATCGTTTTGAAAGATGGATCCTCTTCCAATCAGGTCCACGTTTACGGTGCCCAGAACTATGTAGGGGATGGCACGACGGCTCTGACAGGAATGACGGCAAAATCCCAACTGGGCGAAGAGGGGTTTTTCCAGCTCAGTGGTGAAATCCAGAGCCGAGGGGCAACCAATCGCGCTGAAAAAGATCAGCGCTTTGATCGTCGCACGATGCGGATCGGCGAGTCTGAGTCGCAGGATGGTTCGGCTTTTTTCAATAGTGAATGGCGACTCAATGATCGAGCTTACCTCTATGCTTTTGGCGGAGCGGCGCGGAGACTAGGCGAGTCGGGTGGCTTTTTCCGTGAACCAGGCAGCGATCGCCTCAACCCTGATTTCTATCCGAACGGAACCCTGCCTCTTTTGGTAACGCAGATTGATGATCGATCCATTGTGGCCGGACTTAAGCAAGACATTGGCCGTGGCGAGATGGACCTAAGCTATGGCTATGGAGAGAATGCCTTTAATTTTCGTTCAAAAGATTCCATGAATATTTCCTTGGGCAATGCCTCGCCAAGGGAATCCGATGATGGCACTTTGAAATATGGCGATGCTTCCCTCAACCTGGATTTCCGTCAGAATCTGGTAGCCCGCGAAGATTTACAAGTCGATCTCACGACTGGTCTCGTTTATCGCCAGGAACGCTATCAAATTCTTGCGGGGGATGCTGCCTCTTGGACTTATGGTCCCGCCAATGACTTTTCACTCAAACTTCTCGGACCGACGGGACAGTTGGCAGCTGCAGGCATGCAGGGCTTCCCAGGCTTTCAACCCTCCAATGAAATCGATGCCAAACGGAATTCCAGGGGAGCCTTTATCGATTTGGAATCCAAGATTGCCAAAGATTTCCTGGCGGCAATTGCCGTTCGCTATGAAGACTATGAGGTGATTGGTTCATCCACCACAGAACAGTTGTCCCTTCGTTATGATATCCTGCCTCAATTGGCCCTGCGGGGCAGCGTTTCCACAGGATTTCGAGCGCCATCGCTGCAGCAGGTTAACTACAGCTCTCGCAGCACAACCTTTGCCGGGTCTTCGTTGACGGAAACTCAAACAGCAAGACAGGGCAGCCCGACGTTTGAGGCGATTGGACTGCAAGATCTGAAAAATGAAACAGCCATCAATCAGTCGTTTGGCTTTATCGGCAAGCCCTTATCGGGCATGACGATCTCTGCGGATGCCTATCGCATTCGGGTCCAGGATCGAATTGTCCTTTCCGAGTTTTTGAACGCGGAACCTTTGGAATCCTGTGCGCCTAGCAACAGCAATTGTCCGATCCGTGAAGTGCTCCAGCCCTTGAACGTAGATGCCGCCCAGTTTTTCACCAATGCCATCGATACCGACACGCAGGGCATTGATTTTCTTGTCGACTACCTTTTCAAATTTGGACCTGGTCAGAATCTTGGTATGAAGGCCGGCTACTATCGTAACCAAACCATCGTCAACGAGGTCAGGTCACCCGCAGGCATCGACCCCAATCTCATCTTCGGCCAAGGCCAAATCGTGTTGACAGAAGAAGGTCAGCCTAAGGATCGCTATCAATTGGCTAGTGATTACCAGCAATCAAGGTTCAATGCCGGGGTGCAGCTTAATTACTACGGTCCAGTCTCTGGCGCTGGGTTTGGTGGCTATAAGCAAACCTATAGTGGCAAATGGATTACCGACCTTCGTACAGGATATGCCTTTAACGAAGGCATTCGACTGGATGTCGGCGCGCAAAATCTTTTCAACGTCTATCCCGATGCTATGAATGCCGATAACCCTGTTCGTTCCTACGCGGGTGGCAGTTTCAAATACTCCTGGGAAACAGCACCCTTTGGGTATAAGGGAGGGACTTACTACTCTCGTCTCGCCTGGAATTTTTAACTCTTAATCATCAGCGGGAGAGGCAGCCGAAATTTTCGGGCTTCTTCCTCGTTTATTCCGTGGAAACAGAACAGTGTGTTTGAATCCACGGAATATCCCAACCTGAACTTTCAGGCAAGCATCAGCATCACAGCGAAGCTTCCACGCGCCATTTGGCCAGCAATTCGTCGGCTTGAACCTGTTGATTGGTTTGAACCAGGACTTCGTCGATGGTTCCCGAACGTGCTGCTTGCACTTCGAATTCCATTTTCATCGATTCAAGAATGGCAACGATTTGCCGCTCTTTGACCTGATCTCCGGCTTTCACCAGGACTTTAACGACTTTCCCCGGAACGGGTGCACAAATTTCAGCGCTTTGAGCCGAGGAGCGGCCGGAGGCAAGAACATCATCAGGCTTTTCCTCTCTCCAGTAGGGCATCCCATCGATACTAAGCCAGGTCAAGCGATGGCCTTGCACGCGTGTCTGACAAAAGCAAAAGCTCTGCCTTCGAGCATGCTCGAGCACCAGTCCACGGCCCATAACAGCGTGACGATTGCGAAAGCGATGAGGAATGGAAACTTGCTGCACATGCGGTAGGTGCATCGTCAGCTCCACAAGTTGGGATTGCTTGCGGAAGACATCCACCGTCAGTTCTTCAATGACTGGCCTTTGCGAATGCGAAGGTTTATCGCGCTCATTGATTTTTTGCAACAAGCGCGTCGCAGTGCTTTGATGCTCAAGGATGCGTGTGTCCAGCCATTGGGTGAGCTCGGTTTGATTCTCATCAATGAACCGAGTGGTGGGAACCGTCTCTGTGAAAGACTTATGATGCAGTACACTCAGCAAAAAGGCAACATTGCTCGTCGGAATTGCCAGCACAGTATGGGTGAGCGCATGAATCAAACGCTGAATGGCTTGCTGACGATCGGCGCCGGTAGCGACGAGTTTGGCCATCATCGGATCAAAGCGAGGCGTCACCTCATCGATGGCATCGATACCCACTTCCCAACGAATGCCAGGACCAAAAAATGGCAAAAACCCATGCACCGGGCCGGGAGCTGGCAAAAACTTATTGCGCGTGTCTTCTGCATAGAGGCGAAGTTCAATGCTGTGACCGTTGGGGATTTGATGCATGCGATCCTGAATCGATTCACCCTGAGCCACCCGGAACTGCCAGGCGACCAGATCTTCATTGAAGATTTGCTCGGTGACGGGGTGTTCCACCTGAAGACGCGTATTCATTTCCAGAAAATAAAAGCTCTGTTCGGCTTTGGTTCTTTGCTCAGGTGACCAGTCGACGAGAAATTCCACTGTTCCGGCTGATCGATAGTTCACCGCTTTGGCGAGACGGATCGCTGATTCATGCATGCGCGCCCGAGTATCTGCACTCAGACCGGGGGCAGGAGCCTCT
>JBGSRE010000165.1:0-2615 GCA_041737755.1 Oligoflexus sp. | reverse complement strand
ATTCTAAAGGGGGCACACTCTCAAACTGATTTGCGAATGTTACCGGGCAGATTTGATCAGTCTCGACAGTCATTTATGTTTGCCTGCCGATACGTTGCAATCTATTCGAGCCTTCGTAAGAAAGCTACCAAAAAAATCATCCAACCTCGGTTTTTTTGATGATTTGTTGTAATTAAACGCCACAGCCTGGCTCATTCATAACTTCAACCCATGTTCGATTAAGACATATTTGCGCTTTTAGACAGGAAATTTCGATTTGAGAGAACATTCGGGCGCTGAATTTACAAGATCGCCCTTTCTTGCCCCACATCGTAGAAATTTAGCCAACTGGCCAAGGGAAGTATTGCAATCCCCATGTCGCTGGGTTACAAAATATTCAGTTCTCATCCATGAGCTTCGGCAAAAGTTTGAGGACTGGCATTTGGTTCGGGAGGCCTGAGGTTTACTTCAGTTCGATCGATTCAAAAAAGCTTGTTCCATTGCTTCGATTGTCTGGTTTTTGCAGCAAGAAAAGCAGTTCGGTACAAGGATTCGCCATTTATCCTTCAATAAAAGAAGCAGGGTCTCTTCGGAAACCCTGCTTCTTTTTTTATTTATCTCAACTCAAGAGCGGAACAGTTCACCCATCTTCTTGCCCAGAATCATGGAAGCACCCATGATACAAACAGCCAAGATCGCCATTCCAATCATGCCCAAAGCACTGGCTAACAATTCGCCCGATCCCTGCTCCAGAAAGAGCACGTAAATCGCTTTGGTCAAAGGATAATACTTTTCCTTCATCGCCAGAATCAAGCTATCGCTGACATCCAGCATCGCATAGGAGAAGCAAAGCAAGGCCCCCGCTATCAAGTTGGCCATGACCAGTGGCACCGTAATTTTGCGCAGAGTGTGAAAACGAGAGGCTCCAAAGGTGGTGGACGCTTCTTCCAAAGAAGGACTCATCTGCTGCAGACCAGCCGTGGCTGACCGCACCATATAAGGCAACCTCCGGATCGCATAGGCGATGACCAGGAGCGGTACGGGATTATTTAAAGGGTCCAGAAAAGTGCCGGAATAGGTGACGACATAACCAAAGGCCAGGACGATACCCGGCAAAGCCAAAGGAATCATGACCAAACCGTCCAATAAGCCCGGGAAAGGCACCAATCGACGAACGATAACGTAGGCAATCAAAAGACCCAGAATCAAATCCAACAGTGTGGAAAGCCCAGCAAAGATAAAGCTGTTTTTGATTCCGATCAACGACAGATCGGTCTGGAATACTTGGATGAAATGATCGAAGGTATACTGCTCAGGCAAGACGGTCATAAACCACTTATTACTCAAAGCGGTCACCATAACAGCAATATGCGGCACCAATGCCAGGAATACAGTGGTTCCCACCAGACCATAGATCAGAGGCAAACTCAGCCAGGTGGCTTTGCGTTTGCTGGAACTGACCTGTCCCTTGCCCATCATTTCATACTTCTTGCCACCAAGGGCAAGCTTCGACAGCACAAAAAACGCCACAGTCATCACGATGACCAAAAACACTAGCGCATAGCCAACAGGGTTCTCGTTGACATCGGTGATCATGTTAAATATCTGCACCGGAATCGTCTCATGGTAGCCCACCAACAAAGGCGTACCTAGATCGGTAAGAGCCCAAATAAAAACGATAATGGCGCCAGCAAAATACCCCGGTCGAGCCAGCGGCCAGACGATGTCTTTCATCTGCTTCCACTTGGGCACACCCAGAGTCGTGGCGACTTCTTCCACACTCGGATCCACATTCGCCAGGGAGGCTGATAAATTGAGATACATGATGGGATAAAGGTGAAGCACCAGCAAAATCACCACAGCCCAGAACATGGTATCCGGTCCAAGCCAATCGATCGGTTGTTCGATCCATTCCAAACCCAGAAGACTCAAGTTGACTGAACCCCGGCGGGCAAAGAAACGAAGGATACCAATGGCGCCGACAAAAGGTGGCATCACCATTGGCACCAAAAGAAGTCCCATCAAAATACTTTTACCAGGGAATTCCCATTTGACGTTGATGACGGCCAGCGGAAAACTGAGCAGAGTTGTTAAGACCGTTGTGACGAGGCCTAGCAAAAGGCTATTGCCGATACTATGCATAAGCAGTTCGTTGGAAAAGAGCAGAGGAAAATACTGAAAAGTGACCTCACCCTTGTTCAAAAAAGCTCGGGCCATGATCGTTGCGACGGGCAATACGAGAAAAAAGAACAGCATCGCAATCGTCGCGATCACAGTACCGTAGCCGATCACATCCGACAGCTTGCGCTTTCCAGATGAGGTTTCATCCGCTGTTTGCATTTGCATCAGGTTCCTGGCCCCATCTCAGTGTTGGGTGGAAGGACAAGGACATCTTCGGTGGCAATCGTGCAACCGATGCTATCGCCCTCAACAAAACTATGCTCCGGAGCATGATAGAAATTCACTTTAACAATCTGTCCCTGCTCGCTGCGCAATTGAAACTGTTCCGATTCACCCAAATAAGTCAGGTGCTCGACTTTTAACTTGAAGAAGTTGGAGCCCTGCCCTTTCTTTTCCCAGTCGATCAAAATCGCTTCCGGTCGCATGGAAATAGACACGGCTGCCCCCACAGGAAA
>JBGSRE010000164.1:0-6411 GCA_041737755.1 Oligoflexus sp. | reverse complement strand
GTCAGCGTCATTGAGCGGCTGGAGATGGAGCATGCTGAAGCTCAATACCTTAGCGCCTTGGTGGCCTTTTGTAATGCTAAAACATCAAGCAAGCGGGAACAATACTTTCAAAAGTTACAGGCCCTAAAAAGAAAGACTCTGCCGAATGAACTCGACAAGGACATGCTGGAGTACTTCTCTGTCTGGTATAATCCGGTAATCTGGGAATTGGTTGGCACCCAAGGCTTTCAATCGGACAGTAGCTGGATTGCCAAACGTATCATTCCTAATCTAAAGGCAGCTCAGGTGAAGGCCAGTCTTGAACTTTTGGAACGATTAAATCTGATTGCTTTCGATCCCGAGCTAAACACCTTTCGCCAGACCAAAGATCGAGTCACTACGGGTCATCGTATCAAGGGTATGGCTCTCGTCAGTTATCATAGCAGTATGATTGATCACGCCAAGGCCGCTTTAACTTCTATCAGTGGTCAGCGTCGTGATGTGAGTGCCGTCACGGTCAGTGTCAATGAAGAAACGGCGAAGAAGCTGCGGGCTATGATCCATAGCTTTCAGTTGCAACTTTTGGACGAAGCGGATCGGGGTGGAGTCGGTGATGAGATCTACCAAATTAATATCCAACTCTTTCCTTTCACCGAATGAGGGCATGAATGCTTAGAGACTTTTCGTCTATTTTAAAAGCGCTTGTATGCATGCTCGTGATTGACGGCTGTGGAGGAACCCTGGGCGGTAATCCGGAAATCACTAATCCTGATAGCCAGCAGCGTCCTGATCCCGCCAGTGTACCTGCTTTGACTTTCTCTTTGACTGATGCACCGGTCGAGGATGCCAAGCATGTCTATATTTCTGTGGTGGGCCTCCAGATCGCCCAAAGCGAAGGCAACTGGATTACGATTCCATTGGCAACGGCTGAGGAAATCGATCTTCTGCAGTTGCAAAACGGTGTGACATCCTTGCTGGCGTCGATCGGAACTTTGCCATCTGGCACATACGGTCAAACGCGTCTCGTATTGGCAGAAGAGGCCCCAGGTCGCCTCATCGATCAAGAGGGAGTTGAGCATGATCTGGTCATTCCCAGTGGCAATGAAAGCGGTCTGAAAATTCAGACCGCCTTTACTAAGCTTGATAATGTTCCCCTGGAACTCACGATCGATTTTGACCTACGAAAATCGATCAAAGCGTCAGGCAATGGCAATAAAGGTAAATATATCCTGAAGCCTGTTCTCCGTCTGGTCGATAATAGTAAGTCAGGCAGTGCTGCCGGTGAAGGTGAAAATGGCTCCGTGGTCTGTGTCTATGCTAGTGACACGAGCAAGGACAATGATGATGCCTGTGATAACGCTATCACCTCTGCCACTGTCAAGAATGGCCAGTTTAAGCTTGCATTCCTTGAACCTGGAACCTATGACCTCCGCGTCTTCCGTAACAAGATTGCGGTGGGTGATGTGGATGATGTTAAGGTCACGGCAGGCGAGGACAGTAATAACGGAATAAAGGTCAAACTGCCCTAAACATAGATCGTTAAACGTTTCGCCTAAGAAACATT
The DNA here is from genome assembly GCA_041737755.1 of Oligoflexus sp. Taxonomy (GTDB): domain Bacteria; phylum Bdellovibrionota_B; class Oligoflexia; order Oligoflexales; family Oligoflexaceae; genus Oligoflexus. The sequence goes on along the minus strand of JBGSRE010000164.1, from coordinate 4,868 downwards.
GGAGTATCAAATGAAACCATTGCCATGTCTGGTACTATCGGTGCTCGTTCTCTTGCCAATCGCTTGTCAAAAGGCGAGTTTTTCAGAAGACAAAACAGCAGCAGAAACCTATGAGATCAAGGTGATCGATCCCAACGCTGCTGATGCTGAAGGGTCTATAGCAACGACAGTAGAGAACATGGGGAACGTTGATTCCACAGATTCAGCTAGTGCTGCTGGCAGTGATACGGGCAAGACCGGCAGCACGGATAGTACCCCTGGCACCGATACAGGCAAGAAAGGCAGCACGGATTCAGCTAAGACGGCTGATAAGGGATCGAACAAAGGCAGCGACGCCGAAGGTAGCGATTGCGCTGTAAGTGCTGGTATATCGAAAGAGCGAGTTAAAGTCAGTGGCTCACAAAAGTCGCTTACTCTTGCACCTCAGGAAGCTTTCGCCTTGAAAGTAACGGGCAATACCAACCAAGTGAAACTGAATATGAGTTCCGAAACACCGGGAGCTCGGATTGCTGCCATCTGTTTGTTTTTGGCAGGCAACCAAAGCCATGTGAGCATGGATATCGGTGTAGCAGTCGACAAGGTCTTTATTAAGGCTCGCGGCAATAAAGCTTTGGTTGAAGCTACGGTGAGCAAAGATGGAGTGATTAAGGCACTCGAGGTCGATGCGTCCGGCAATCAGCCCAGCATCGTCTTGCGAGGAGAGGGTCGTTACCCCTGTGAACAAGTCGGTGCCAGTGTGAGCTGTGTAAAACCGTAGTAGCTGAATGCAATCGACGAGATATTTCCCCACGCCCTGGCATGCCCTTCGCTAAACGCTCGGCTGATGTTAAAAGGCCAACGCTAACGCAGTAGGGAGCCAGGACCTCCACAAAAAAGTGGAAAAATGTCAAAATATTTGACATCTATCGATTTCTTTTGACAAGTATTTTAGCAATTTAATCTTAAACAATTGATTTAGGTCTTTAGATCTAACAATCGTGAAGTGTTTGCCTGGGAACGCTTATTGCACATCAAATGGGGTGATTCGTCCCCATTGACCTTTGCTTTCTGTCGCGATGATCTGATTTTACTCCATGCTGAAAGGAAACTTTATGAAAACCTCTTTGTTCATTCGTATGCGTTACTACTTCGGCCTTTTCTTCATAATGGCCATCATCTTTGGATTGTTTGGACGAATTCTGATCAGCAGCAAATTGTCTTTTGCTATGTTCCCGGCGGATCCACTGCTCCATTCTATTTCAGAGCCACAATGAGTCTCTTGCATAGATGCTTCGCTAGAACCATCAGGATAGCCGCAAGCAAATGGAAGGTCCCTCATAAAAAAAGTTTGTCTCGCGTCCTAGTCTTTGGCTAAGATTTTCAATGCTTGCAGGACACCGTCGGTGTTTGGCTACAGTATATTCATGAAATTACTGCTTTATTTATAAACGCAAAGGCCTATACTCGCCTGCCTTTAAGGGATTGGTATGGACGCGGCCGCAGGCCGAATCAAGCTATGTATCCATGGAGTCTGCTAAAACCAGCTGCAGTTGGTTCCTGCTGATTTCTTTTGCTGACGGAGAGCGGAAAATGACAAAACTCAGTATTTGGCCTTTTATCTTAGCCTTGGGCGCCTCGCCCCTCGCTTGTAACAAAGAGTCGAGCACCAGTGATCTGTCCTGGGGGCATCTGCAGGATCAGAGTCTGAATCCAAACACCCCGCAATATTTGATCAACAAGGGTCCAGGCGACATTTATAGAGTCTGTGTGGCCCAATATATGGTTGACGAGCTGCCAGGTGTGGAAGCGGAAATCAAAGCCGCGATCAATATCTGGGCCGCTTATCTCGGCCGTTCGATTCAGGTGGAAACCATCGTCAAGGAACAGCCACGGGCGACGGCCAGCGACCGATCGGATACTCTGCAAGCTGCATACTATAAAAACTGTGGTGATGATGTCGATGTCGTGGTTGGTTTCTCGCCTTTCACTGGGGGAACTGTCGGTCAGACTGGAGCTAGCTGGCGCGGATTCTCTTCGACCAATATCACCAGTTTTAAGCGGCATCTTTTCCTGCGTGACTATAGCATCACGAGCGATAGCAGGAACACGACGCGATGGGTCGGTCAGCAGGAAATGAACGATCAAGCTACCGATATCCAGGAGCTCCTGGAGACTATGCAAGCGCGCAGCACAATGCAGGTAGCCCCTGCCGGCACTGCTGTGGCACTGCCAGTCCTGGTGCACGAGTTCGGTCATGTCTGGGGTCTTTGTGATCAGTACGAAGGACCAAGCAATTGCGATCCGAATCATAAGTCGCAGCATCCCGATGTGAACAGCATCATGGCCTCAGCCTCCAATCTCGCAAAGATTTATCTGACCGATGATGACATCACTGGCATTCGGGCTTTAGCGAATCGCCAGGACTTCAACAGGAAATGGCCTGGGACCGACGACAAACTGGCTCTGGCGGCTACTCCGATTGCGCTGAAGGAGCTCACTTATTTCAAGTTGAGATCAGTAGAGAAAGATGGCAAGCAGTTCACCTTGAACTTTGGGGTTGTAAGCTCGAAAAAAGGTGGAGAACTTCGAATTGAGTATCGATTGAAAGGCACAGAAAATTGGCAATCCAGTTCTACCTATTTTCCCTCGGATCAAGCTTTTTTGATAACGGACTATACTTTTAAGCAAACATTCCGAGTTGATGGCGACTATGAATTTCGTTTGAATCTTCGTTTAGCAGCCGATCAAGGGGGGCTGGCATCACCCGTTTACGCGACGCTCCTTTGATCTTCGCAAAGCCAAATGACTTGAAGTTTGATACTTCTTTTGAATCCAGATCGGTTGAACCAACCGGCCTGGATTCATTTCTTCTGCTCTTTACGACTTTAACGCAACGAGTTGAGGGGAATATTCAGAATAACCGAATCATCATTGCCAGCTTCCAGACTCACTCCTTTGATACCAACTGCAATCACTCGATCCTTGGTCGGCGAGATAGCAGCGCCCCATAGAAAATCATTGGATCCACCAAAATCGGTGAGTTTCAGGCCGTTTTCGCCAAAGCTTTCATCGGGAGTCCCATCGGGATTCAAAACGGCAACCAGTCCGTCGACGTTCTGGCTCGTGTAGCGTCCACCACCCAAGAGCATGAGTCGACCGTCAGGAAGTGTCAGCATATTGCGGCCATTGTCATTGAATCCGTCAACGTCCAGACGTGTGTAACCCCCGCCTGTGCCAAAGCTGGTATCCAAGCTACCGTTTTCTAAAATACGCAGCGAGAGGACATCCAGCGATTCTGGACCATCATTCCGGCCGTAACCGACTGTTACAATCGAGCTCCCCTGCAAGGCGATAGCATAGACTTCCGTCACGGCACTGAGCACCGCCTGACTAAATATTCCAAGTTCGCCAAAGCTAGTATCAAGCTGGCCTTGATCATCAAGCTTGTAGATAACGGGAACAACGACAGCACCATCGCGCTGATAGCCGGCGCCTAAAATACTACCGTCCGGCAAGACTAACGGTGGTTTTGGCGAAGCACTGAGATTTTTGAGATCTAGAACGGCTTCGCCTGCTGCTCCAAAGCTCTTGTCGATGCTGCCATCGGCCTTGGTTCGCAGCATGACGAAATCAGTATCAAGGCCACCGTCTCGCTTTTTCGAGCCATGAATCAGGATGCGATTCTGGGCATCAAAGGCGATGCCACCAAAGCCATCGGCGATAAAGCCTGTGCCATTGACAGTGCCTTCGCTGAGATCAAAAAGGGCGATCCCATTTTTGCCAAAGGTTTTGTCCAGCGAGCCATCCGTTTGCAGACGGACCAGAGCAATATCACGGTCGCGCGGATCTGTTGCGCCGGCGTGTTCGACAGGACCACCCAGAATAATTTTTCCATCTGCCTGCAGCAGAATACTTCGAGCCACTTCTCCATCGGTGCCAATCGCCACGTTGACGATTGCATAGCCGCGATCGCCAAAGCTGAGGTCCAAAGCGCCGGAGGCATTAAATTTGGCCACCACCATGTTGTGATCAGCCGATTTTTCAACGCTAGCAGCCACCGAACCAGCGGTGTAATAGTTTCCAAGAGAATCAAAAGCTACAGAATAAAAGCGGTCATGTCCCGCTTCAGAAACAGCAACAATCTTTGAAGTCAATTCAGGGGCAGCAGCTGCAGTACCCAGTGGCGTGAGCAGACCAAAAGCCACCAGCAACTTCGAAGCCTTGAGGACTGTGATCGAGGAATTCATTGCAGAGTTCATCAACTTCATGTTCCAGTTCCTATATAAATATAACGAAAATGATTTTCATTATCATTAATAGATATATTTTATTTTTATGGTCTGTCAATGGTTTTTCTCTAGAGAAATTGACTACGTATAGCAGCCGGCCTGCCGCGAAAAAGGGAGCGTAAGATATTGTACGCAAAGTTTTTTTCTGTAAGGCTTTCAGAGCCCATAGTTTGACAATCTGACAAGCAGCTCCTGGTGGCGGCAGTACCGGCCGGCCCTGCCTCTAATCAGAACTTGGTGCTCATCGTCAGTTTGGGCAAGTTGGCGTTGAAGAATATATCATCGCCGGCGGCGACGAGAATGGAGAGAGTGGTCCATTCCACCCCGAACTGCAGCCGGCGATCCTCCCCGGAGAAGATTGTCCCGAACGCCATGGAAGCATAAGGCCCCTTGTGATCGGAAAGCGCCTCATCCATGCCGGATTGAAATACACCGACACCAGCTTCATAATAGCTCGACCCGCTGAAAGCTCTTCGATAATGAAGACCTGCGGAAACCGTCGCGCTTTGGATATACGTATCAAATCGGGCCTTAAACAGAACGTGATCCCGCGTGCCTTCCGCGAGACCAAGGCCCACGCCTACCCCGAGCGGACCGGCC
>JBGSRE010000158.1:0-3648 GCA_041737755.1 Oligoflexus sp. | reverse complement strand
GCAATCGATGGTTGACAACGCTCCGATCAATATCCTGATGGCCGATCGCGATCTGCGCCTTGTCTCCATCAACAAAGCCTCGCTTCGAACCCTGACTGGCCTGCAAAAGCTCTTGCCCAAACCGGTGGATCAGCTGCTTGGGGAATCGATCGATATCTTCCACAAGAATCCTTCCCATCAGCGCAATCTGCTCAACAATGATCGCAATCTGCCGCATCAGGCTAAAATTCGTTTGGGCGATGAAGTTCTCAGTCTTAATGTGTCAGCGACTTATGACAAGGCCGGGGCCTACATTGGGCCGATGGTTACCTGGGAAGTCATCACCCAGCGCGTGGCTCTGGTCAATAGTTTGAAAGAGGCTTCCGACCAGGTGGCGAGCGCTGCCGAGGAAGTCACAGCAACATCTGCAGAAATGCGCAGCAATGCCAAGTCTGCGGAAGATGAAGCAGCTCAAGCTGCCTCTGCTTCCGAAGAAGTTGCGGCGGGTGTCCAGCAGGTGGCCCACAGCTCGGAAGAACTGCGCGCCTCCATCCGCGAGATTGCTCAGAACATGAATGAAACTTCCAAGATGGTCCATAAGACCTTGAAAGAGGCGACCGAAGCCAACGTTAAGATGAATCAGCTGGCGACCAGCAGTCAGGAAATTGGGGATGTGATCAAAGTCATCAATTCCATCGCTCAACAGACCAACCTTATGGCCTTGAACGCGACGATCGAAGCGGCTCGAGCAGGGGATGCAGGACGAGGCTTCTCCGTTGTTGCCAATGAAGTGAAGGAGCTGGCCAACCAAACAGCAGCGGCAACGGAAGAGATCACCAAAAAAATCAATGCGATCCAAGTCGATACCAAGAGTTCGGTGGAAGCGATAAAAGTCATCAGTGACTCGATTAACAAAATCAACGAGATTGCAGCGCAGATTTCCGCGGCTGTTCAGGAACAGAATGCCACCACGGATGAATTGACTCGTATCTCAGGCGAATCATCCACCGGGGTCAACAGTATCACGAAGAGTGTACGCGTCGTATCGGAAGCGGCAGGAAGAACCAGCCTGAGTTCAGGTCATCTGGTGGAAGCGGCCCGTGGATTGACCGATTTGGCGACCAAGCTCAATCAAATCGTGAAAAGCGTCGAGGTCTAAGTAAGAGATGAGTCTTCGGCAGACTCTGGTCTGCCTCTTGCAATGTCTCCTCTAGGAATAATTCCCAAGGAGGCATGACATGGGGCTCGTCGTTACCATTATTATCGGTTTCTTTATCGGCTTTATTGCTAAGTTCCTCATGCCGGGTCGTGACCCTGGTGGTTTTCTCATTACGATACTTATCGGCATCGCCGGTGCCTTTGTTGCGAATTATCTCGGTCGCGTTATGGGACTCTATTCGGCTAACGAACCAGCGGGATTCATTGCCTCGGTTTTGGGGGGCCATGCTCCTCCTCGGTCTTTACCGGGCCTTCGTTGGTCGCGGTTCCGTGACTCACTGAAAAGCCAGACTCGACAGCTAGTCTCCCTTCAGCCATAATAGAGCATGCTTTGAGGGAGACTGAAGGCCATGGCGACGACTCTTTCGCGACTTGTCACGGGATTGAAGTATTCCTCTATCCTGGCAAAAACTGCCGTGATGCATAATTGGAATGAGGCAGCCAGCCGTCGCTATTTGCTCGACTCGCTTGGAAGCATGCCCGGTATCAGTGCCAAAGCTGCCCAATTTCTCGCGATGAAGTTGGGGGAAGGTCACACGCCAGATCCCCTGCGACTTCAGCCCATGCCCATCGAATGGATTAAATCCTGTATTGAAAAATCCTCACCAAGGCTTCACGAGGAACTTCTGGAATTAAGTGATCGGCCGATGGTCGCATCACTGGGGCAAGTCCATGAGGGACGGTTAAAATCAGGGGAAAATGTCGCCATTAAAGTTCAGTACCCCGATTTGATGCAGGGCTTTGACACTCAATTGAGTCTCTTGAATAAAGTCAGCAAGGCTGGTCCCCCAAAAAAGTTTCAATTTGAAATGGAGTCCATTCTCCATTACTTTTCCCAGTCCCTCCTCCGGGAATTGGATTATCGCCAAGAAGCACAGAACCAGATAAAAGCTGCAGCGAATTTGCCTGTTGGGCGAGCCATTGCTATTGCCAAGGTCTATTCGGAATACAGCTGCAACACGATTCTGGTGCAAAGCTTTGAGCCTTCCAGTTCCCTGGCTAGGGTTAAAGAATGGTGGCCGGAAACGGCTCGGCGCGAGTGTGCCGGACTTTTGCTCGATTATTTCTTGCATGCAATCTTTGCCAGTCGCTTGGTTCATACGGATCCTCATCCCGGTAATCTGGGTTTTCGAAACGTCCAGGGTGGATCCGAAGGACGGAATTTTGAGCTGGTTCTCTATGATTTTGGGTCCATGATGACTCTCGAATCCTATCAGGTTTCGGTTCTGTGGCAGATGATCCAAGCCTATCAGAAGAAGATCGATATTGTTCCCTTCGACTATCTGGTGGCTTTGGGTTTTGATGCGAAAAAACTTTTGACCACCAGCCAGCAGCTGCCATGCTTGATGGAGCGACTGCTGGAGCCCTTCTGCCACGAGGGGGCCTTTAATTTTAAGAATTGGGATCTCAAGGGGCATTTTGAGCGGGTTCTCGGCGAAGATCGCTGGTGGTTTCGCTCGGCGGGACCTCCTTGGTTTTTGATGCTGATGCGAGCCGCTCAAGGACTGATGCATGCCATTGGGGAATTGCGAGCGCCGATCAAGGTGAAACAGGGTTTGGAAAATTTAAAATTACAGGTTCCCCCCGTGGAAGTACCGGCCTTGCTTTCGGTTTTCACCTCAGAGGAAATGGCCAGCACTCAAGCCATGGCGAAGAAACTGCTAATTTTTGTCAATGATGAGCATGGCGAGTCGATCGTTCGCTTGGAGTTACCGAGTCGAGCTATAGATGATTTGGAAGATTTGATTCCGGAAGATACGGCGGCCCGTATGAAGGAAAAACAGATTGATTTGCTGGCGATTAAATCCCGGGCGCAAAGGTCAGGATATCTTCCTCAGGTGCTATTTGAAACGAAAACGCAGCATCGCTCCTATCAAGTTCTCTTGAAATAAGCGAAGCCATGGATCAGGGTTGAGACGGCGGCTCAGTCCTTCGTCCCAGTTCTTGCCGCGATCAATGGCTTTGCGTCAGTTGCCGAAGATTCTGACTTAGTATAATCTCACATCAAGGTCTTGCGATCGTATTTGATGTCTTCGATAAAGGTATCCAGCTCCGCTTCGGCTTTGTCTTTAGCAAGGCCGTAACGCTCCTGCATTTTGCCAACTAGCTGGTCCTTTTTGCCGGCAACAGCTTCAAGATCATCGTCGGTGAGCTTACCCCATTTTTCCCGAATGTTGCCCTTAATATTCTTCCATTGTCCTTCAACTTGGTCCCAATTCATAAATTTCTCCTCTTGCTACTCGAAATGGTGGTCACACCTGCCTCCCTCTTATTCACAATGCGTGCCAGGCAATAAGTCCTTCCTTTTAGCTAGTCTCTGGCGCCTAAAGCGCCTGAGACTATCCTGAGGAGTGAAACGACGAAGGATCTCGCCGATAAGTACCTGATTCCACGAGATCCTTCGCTTCGCTCAGGATAGTCCCTGGGCGAAATTTTCAATTTCGCGCCAGC
>JBGSRE010000765.1:0-2107 GCA_041737755.1 Oligoflexus sp. | reverse complement strand
GCTCGTGCTGCAAGAGCTTTTGGCAGAAGACCCTGAGTCCATGGAGGCCCGTCTGCTTTTTGTCAGGGCTCTCCTGCAGCAGCATGAATTTGCTAAAGCCAGTGAAATGCTGGCAACTCTTCCGGCCACAGACAGTGAAGTGAAGAGTCTTCTGCAGATGATTTATTACGCGAAAGCAGCTTCAGAATATGGCACGGTTGAGCAATGCGAAGCCCGGGTGAAAGATCATCCAGAGGATCTGGAAGGCCTCTATCAACTCGGATTGGTCCTGACTTTGGAGGATCGACTTGAAGAAGCGATGGACCGATTTCTGCAAATCATCGGCAAGAATAAAAACTTTGGTGAAGGCAAAGTACGCCAGGCAATGATTTCTCTCTTTGAAGTCATGGGTCCCAATCACCCCTTGACTCATCAATACCGGCGTAAGTTTGCCAATCTAGTCCTGTAAAAATAAAACTGTGCTTGCAGGCATGGTAGCCGCTAGGTATGGCAAGAGAATTTAATATTGGCCGCATAGCCTTTAAAAAATGTATGAATTAAGTTCTTTAACTGATCACAAGGAGCCACTCCCATGAACGGTATACGCCTTGGTATGCGCGAAAACATGGGTCAGTTTTCACTCCTTGTCATCGTCAATGCCTTCGTGGGCGCTATGATAGGTATGGAACGCTCCATCCTTCCGACCATTGCTGAGCAGGAATTCCATCTCGTTGCTAAAACTGCTGTCCTTTCTTTCATCGTTGTCTTCGCAGTGAGCAAGAACTTGTCGGGAATATCGATCTAGGAGTGTTACTTCTTCCCGAGTTGGCAGGTGTTGATACCCAGCATGGCGTAAGGCGGACACCAGCCCAAGAGGCCTGTGAAGAGCGGCACTGCGCCCAATAGAAACCAGGCATTGTTCAAACCAATAAAGACCTGGCTTAGAAGCGCGAGACCCAGGACCACACGCAGAATTCTTTCCACTGGATGTATGTTGGTAACCATGGACACAGCCTTTCTTCAAAATTGATCTCTGAAGCAGAAAAAGCAAAGCCCATGCCACGAATTTCGCAAACTGTAATATCCTGTATTGATTGACTCATTCAAATAATCAGACACTGCATAAGCCCAACAGCCTCAGGCTGTGGCATTTGAAGCTGCGTGAGAGGAAACCATCCGCTTCTGGCCTCTACGGAAGAATTTCAGGGACGCAGCATGTAATTGGACTGAATTTCAGGAACGGTTCGCTTGATAAACATGCGCCGTGGTGCGTCCATACCTAAAAGAAGCTGACTCACGTCACCGATGATAGGGCGACCCGCATAATAACCGTGACCCAATCCACCAAGGCCAAACACCGGCCGATCAACCTCGCTGACATCAATCATGTCGATGCCCTCCATCAGAGTGCAACTGCCGAGACGCGCATTGCCATTGACCCGCATCGATGCTGCCAGAGCGTTGTCGCTGGGCGAGCAGTAGACTGTGGTGCGCGCTGCGATGTGACGCAAGGCCGGCAAAAGACTTTTGAAATCCTGGGTCGCAAAATCAGGGGCATTTAACACCAGTTCCTGAATGGTTCCGACTGGCAATTTTTCAGCAACCCGCGCCAGTGCCGGCAGGACAACCTGGTGGCCCATACTGTGTACCACCACATGAATGCGTTTGCCGGTTTCCGCCGCCGCAGTCAGCAACTGTTCAAAATTTTCAATACTGGCCGCCGCATTCTTTTTATTTTCCTGATAGGTTCGCAAAAGATAAGGCCCCTCGATCAAACGCTGCACCGCGCCAGCCGGCCAGGAAAAGAGCACCAGCTGCCCCTGATATTTCCCATCGAAACCAATCTGGGCGGCGCGGTATACGGCCTCTTCAAAACGCACATTGAAGCCGTGGACAAAGATCAGAATTTCATCAACGGGCGAACTATTCAAAGCCATGGCAAAGGATTCGCTCGTCAAGCCTTCATGCTGGGCCATTTGAAAATTAATCTGCGTATCGGAGTTGGGATCGGTCCCACTACTGAGCGAACCCACGGCCCGGTTGATCGGCACCTGCACACGACACATGCCATAGCGCAGGTCGGTGCCCTTGGTCACGCCATAGACCGCGTTGGAGCATGCTCCCACTG
>JBGSRE010000757.1:0-5088 GCA_041737755.1 Oligoflexus sp. | reverse complement strand
TCCTGATTTGGTCAAGCTTTTTACCGGAATTTACGAGAACTCTGGACAAAACTATCAGCTCTATTTAGTACTGGAAGCTCCATCGATTCCGCTCAGGATCTTGGCTGAGTCCCAGTCTTCCTCATCTTTTTGCAAGGACGAGTAGTACTGCTCGACATCATGCGCAGCGGTAGAAATCGCTTTCAAAAAGTAGGTCCGAGCCGCACCTTTGATGGTATGCATGTTCATGAATAGGCGCTTCAGCAGCTCGCTACGGGGCGCCCCACTATTCATGACAAGATCACGATTCTCCTTCAAGTATTCATTAGCCTTAGCGGTGAAGCGCTGAAATTTTTCCTCTGGTATTTGGATCAGCTCCACCACAATTTTCATATCTTCTTCGCGCTGTTCAGCTTCAGCCCTGAACTTCTGTTCTTCGGTCACATCACGGATACTCACCAAGAGTTTTTCTACTTCACTGCGACTATTGACGATGGGACTCCAATCGATTTCGAAGATCTGCAGGTCTTCCGACCCCGGCCTTCTATAGCGCATTTCGCGCACAAAACTGTCTTCGTTCAATTCAAAGCCTAGTGAATCCTCACCGAGACTTGCGTCAATGGCTGCTTCAACTTGACTTTTGGCGTCTGAGCTCAAATCCGACTGCGCGAGCAGAAGTTGATCGATGGTTTGGCCTTGGACATCGGACCTGCCAAGGATCTTTTGCAGATAGTCTGAGAATTGCTCACCGGATTGTTTAAAAGGATAGACGAGGGTGAAGATGCCCTGGCGGATATTCTTCAGTATCGATTTAATTTCTCGTGTTTGCCGCTCGACTTCTTCGGCCAATGTTCGACTTAAGCGTTCAGACTCACGGAAAGCTCGAGCAAAACGAACCGCGATAATTTGCGATTGAAAAACCGCAAAAACGACCAGTCCAATGCCAGCGGAATTAGTAGGAACACCTTTGAGACCTAAGGTATAGGCTATGTCCAGCGCAGCTCCCAGCATCAGGAAAAGAGCTCCAAGTAAGGAAATGATCGCCCCTTCTTCCCTGGCTATTGCAGCGCGTATGATGATAAATATAATCGTCATAAGCATAAAGACCGCGCTAAACTTAAGACCGTTGCTCATGACACCGTAGATCGTCCCTGGAAAAAACAGAATGATGGCATAGGGAATTGCAAAGATCGCTAACCACAGCTTGAGCAACCAGCGCGGGCTTTGTTTGGGAAAGCAGGCCTGTAGAAAGGCTTGAAAAGCTATGGCATTGCAAGTGATCGTCAAAAAAATAATCTTCATACTGAATTCGAAGCTATTGCTAGAATTGCCCATTAAATCGTTTGACCAGTTGGCAAGAGCATAGCTACGAATGAGTGATAGTGCGACAAATATAGACAGATAGAGACTGGCTTTATCCGCCGGCCGACGCAAGAAGAAGCTGAAATTGTAGACGAATAGGATAACAAGTGTGCCGATAACAAAGTAGGTTGTTGCCTGGATTTTAAATGATTCGGCAAGGACCGCTTTAAAGTTCCCGATGCGTGGCGTCACCCACAGCCCACCCCAAGAGAAATGAAAATTACTGACTTGAATCAACAGCACATGCTCTTGACCTGCCTCTAAAGTAAGGTTAGCAATGCCCGTCATAGCTTGTGAGGGGGATGCTGCAGCTCGAGACATTCCCACCTGTCCTGTCGTTACCCAAGCTTGGGCGTTCTTAGCATCTTCTGTGCTGAACATAAATAATTTGGAATTGGTATAGGCCGAGGTTGCTCTAAGAGATAGCGAGCTTGTCGACAAATGGCGTAACACCAGCACATAGCTTGCGTAACCTGAATCGTTTTGGGGTGCATCGGGGCTACTTTCGCGAAACCGTGTTCCAACTTTGACAAAATTTGGTTTATAAGCTGCCGACTTCAGCCTAGCTACAGCCTCTTCTGGACTCAGAAGTTCGTTCCAAAAGAAATGCCACTCCCCATCCAAAGAAATGACATTCTCTGCTGACCAATTTCGCAAATCGATTTCGCCCTGCACTGCTTTGGGAGATTCTGCACTGAGCAGAATTGAGGGCCAGCAAAGCCCAGAAAAAACTAATAGCAGACCCAAGAGTAGTCGAACACGGATCGGTACAAAGGCCATAAGAATTCCTTTGTCTAAAGCCCCAAATAGCTTCGGTTAGAGTCGCCTGCGATAAATCGAGTTTGCTCCATTTTATCATACAATGGCGGATCAGAGCCTTGGCTCGAGGTCTGGCCATGGGTTATCTAAAAGTATCGGTATTTCATCTCTAGGTCATACTTGTGCACTCTATCGTGATGCCTTGTCGACAGCTCGAATAAGGATACTGGCGACTCAAATTCCTACAAAACGGCTAGACACGGAGGAGGCCGGCGTGACGGAGGCTGATCTCCCTCGTAAAAACACCCAGACGACTTCGTTTCATACCTTTCTGTAAAAAACTTAACTCCACCTTACTTAGGACAACACTCGTAAGCATAAAAACCCGATTAGAATACTTTTCTACAATATATACAGTTTGTTTCATTAATTTAATTGTGCTCATAAATAAGAGAAATCACCCTCCAAAAGGCCATTTATGGCCGCTCCAGCCCGAAACATTGACAGGGATCTGTCGCTAGCAAGCGAAAGTAAATTGCATTCAATACAAGCTTGTTCTAAAAACAGATCAGCACTTCCACTAATGGAAACCGGAGTCAAGATAAGCCTAACTAAGGGGGGTTATATGTCAGACCGGGGCTTGGCGTCTTTCGATACAGATCGGTATGCAATACCTAGGAAGATACGCTTTCGTGTGCTGTTCCTTAGTCTCCTTATGACAACGATTTCCTGGCAAAGCGCAAAAGCTCAGGGTCAATCCTATGCCAAAACAAAGTACCCCGTCGTTATGGTACCAGGCGCCTTTGCCTTCGATAATGTCTTAGGAGTCGTCGATTACTGGTTTGGGATCACCGATGAATTGCGCCAACAAGGTGCCGAAGTCTATGTCACCAGTTTAAGTGCATCCAGCTCGAATATCCGGCGTGGCGAGGAACTGCTGGAAGACATTCAGCAGATTCGAGCTCTTACCGGCGCTAGGAAAGTGAATCTGATCGCTCACAGTCAGGGTGGACCCGCTGCGCGCTACGTTGCAAGTTTGCAACCGGATTGGATCGAATCCGTGACCTGCGTCACGTGTATGAATGAAGGCACCGAATTCGCTGACAATCTCTATGCCTTCCTCAATAAAAATAAACTCGTAAAATTTGTGGTCAATGTAACTCTTTCCACTGTGTTTTCGGCATTAGATATTTTTTCCAGTGGCCCCAAAGATGGCAGTTATAATAGCCCAGGCCGCGGGATTCAAATCGCTGAAGATTTAGTCAAGGCTGCCGGGACCGAGAGTTTGAACGAATTCAATAAAAAATTTCCAGAAGCTCTTTCAGCAGCGAGCTGCAGCGCTCAGAACAATGGCAGAGAATACCGAGGTATCAGCGGCCAACAGACGGTCAATAACGTGAGCTACTTTTCTTGGGGTGGAACGCTTGATACCACCAATCGCCTCGATCCCATCGATTCCATCCTGGTGCCAATCGTCAAAGTATTTTCTCCACGTTCCAGAATTTGGGACGGATTGGTTCGCAGCTGCGGTCACCCGCTTGGAACTTTGGTCGATGGCTTTTATCCCATCAATCACTTCGATGCGATCAATCAAGCTTTTGGGCTCGTAGAGAGTGGCATAAACATTCCCAGCCTCTACTTGATGACTGCCAACCGCCTGAAAAACCTGGGGCACTGATATGAAGCAAGGCTCAACCCGAAGGAAGAGCCGAACGTCGCGCCTGCTGCTCCTTCTGAGTATCGGCTTTGGGCTTATTTTCCTATTGTTTTTGCAATTCAAGACCTCGACAGCTTCAACGACCCAGGCTCAAGAGGTTCCGCTGGCCGTAAGATCTTCGCCCGATGCTTACGTTTCCAGAGCAGAGGATCAAGTAGCCCAAAGGAAGGTGGAGGCGGGACGCAATCCCCTTCCGATGCATCATTCGCTCGTTGGGACCCGGGTCAATGGCGAAATCACAGTGGACAGTGATGGCAAACTTCTCCTGCATCGGGACATTCGCCGCGTTTTTGACTATTATCTCAGCCTTCGAGCTCGTCTGACAGATCATGAGATTCGTCAGCTTTTGGTCGATTATATCCATCAATCCCCAGCAGATTCTGTGAGCGAGCAGGTGCTTGCTCTCTTTGATAAATATGTCGAACTTCTCAAAGCGGAAGTTCCTCTCCTCGATCAGGTTGCCGCCGCAGAAAAAGATTCCGTAACAACTATCAGTTACATGCTCGATGAAAGGCAGCGACTTCGCCGTGAATATCTCGGTGACGCCACGGCTGAAGCTTTTTTTGCAGAGCAAGAAAATTACGAAAAGTATCAGTTGGATCGGATGCGTATCGGGCTGAATAAGACGATGAATGAAGCCGAAAAAACTGCGGCTCTTGCCGACGCAGAACTTATTCTGACCACGGAGCAAAGGGAGCAACGGACCAAAACCTTTTCCTACCTCGATGTTAAAAAAGCTCCCAATAGCGAACGTGCCGAAGAAATCATCAAGGAAAAATTTGGCGAAGAAGCCCTCGATCGCTTGGCTCAGGTGGAAGAAGAAAAGCAAGCTTGGCAACGCAAGCGTCGCGAATATCTTGAGGCAAAGGCTCAGTTGCAGAAGCGTAACGAGCTTTCCGACCAAGAAAAAACTGCAGAATGGACTCAGCACATGGAGGAAACCCTTAGCCCCAGCGAGATTCGTCGCATGGAAGCTTTGGATTCCGAATCAGAGACTGGGCCCATCGCCAACAATTAGACCCCAACTCCGAGCCATTAGCGAAAGCCTTGAGGATGATCCTTGTGCCAGTGCAAGGCTGTTCGGATGATGGTATCCAGATCGGAATAGCGGCTCACATAAGACAAAAGCTTTTTTGCCTTGCTGTTATCAGCAAAAAGTTCCGCAGGATCGCCTGAACGCCGAGGACCGAACTTATAAGCAATCTTTCGCCCTAAAATTCTCTCTACCGATTCGACCACTTCAAGATTGCTGTAACCCCTGCCCGTGCCCA
>JBGSRE010000002.1:0-4089 GCA_041737755.1 Oligoflexus sp. | reverse complement strand
ACAGGTAGCCACGGTCAAACTGCATGCCTTCAACAACTTCGAGTTCGGTCTCAGCAGTTTTGGCTTCTTCAACAGTGATGACGCCTTCGTTGCCGACTTTTTCCATTGCCTTGGCAATCATTTCGCCAATCGACTTTTCGCCGTTTGCGGAAATGGTACCGACCTGAGCAACTTCTTCAGTTGTCTTGATCTTCTTGGCTTTCTTGATGAGATCAGCAACGACTTCAGCAACAGCCAAATCGATACCGCGCTTGAGGTCCATCGGGTTCATGCCGGCGGCTACTGCCTTGGCACCTTCCTGAACGATGGCCTGTGCAAGCACAGTTGCAGTTGTCGTGCCATCGCCAGCGATATCGTTGGTCTTGGAAGCGACTTCGCGCAACATCTGTGCGCCCATGTTTTCGAACTTGTCTTCCAGTTCGATTTCCTTAGCAACAGACACACCATCTTTGGTGATGGTCGGCGCACCGAAAGAACGGTCGATCACCACGTTACGGCCTTTAGGACCGAGAGTAACTTTTACGGCATTCGCCAGTGTATCGACACCGACGAGAATTTTACGACGGGATTCTTCACCAAAATTAATCGTCTTAGCTGTCATAGTTTCCTCTTATGCAAATTATGGAACGATTCGATTCTTGCGACGGAATTAAACAAGGACGCCCATAATGTCGTCTTCGCGCAGGATCAGATGCTCGACCCCATCCACTTTTACTTCAGAACCGGAATATTTGCTGATCAATACGCGATCGCCGATTTTGAGGTCGGGTTTCACCAATTCGCCATTATCGAGGCGACGGCCGTTACCCACAGCGATCACTTCCGCTTCCAGGGGCTTTTCTTTGGCGTTATCAGGAATGATAATGCCGCTGGCGGTTTTTTCTTCGGCCTCGACACGTTTCACGAGGACACGATCTTGCAATGGTCTGATTTTCATAAAGACTTGGCCTCCAACTGACATAAATAACATTCGAACATTTCGACTGGTTCAGTTCGGCTGCTTGTGCTCGATGCCTGCACTCACGAAAGACCACAAGGCTTGCATAACACCGCGTCGCGGGATTCCACAAGCAGGATGAGCATAAGCCAACCGCTGGCTTAGAACAGCCACTTTTTCGAATGAAAAATAAGTATCCTTTTTAAACTGTCAAGGGAAGGGCTAAAAAAATCCTGGCATGCAGACTTTACACGGATTAGCGGAGCTTAGAATCGACGAATGGAGCGGCTATCAACCGGCAAAGAATCCATTTGTTCGTAGCGGATATCTTGGAAGTAGTCGCGGATCTCTTGAATCAGGTGCCGACGCGCTCGCACTGCGGATGTGGCCTCGGCAAAGTCGATGCTCATGGGTAGGGTGCTTTTTTCGAGAGGCAGGATCATAAGCTTCAATTCGCCTTCGGCCGGCTCACCGGAATGAGCGAGACAGATCTGTTGAATCTCGGGCCAGGGATAACGGAAAGTCTTGAAGCGAGTGCAAACTTCCAGGGCTGCGCTGGTGACGTTGATGGAACGAATCGTGCGGACATAGAGCCAAATGATCGCCAGCCAAGGACTGACCACCATCAGCAAGAATGCCGCTAAAAGTAAAAAAGGCGATTGTGTAATCATTTGCCCATTAGCACGGGTCAAGAGCAGGAAACTGACACAGCCAATGAGTCCGATGAAAGACACGGAAACCAGAGTCCGAGGATAAGCGAGAAAGCGCCGACCTCCGCCCGGTAGGGGATCGGTGAAATAGTAGTGTTCCCGATCTTCGAGCTGAGCTTTCTGAAAATACTGAATCGCGTCTTCGTCTTCATTGTCGATATCGATAATACGACGCCACAGCATTTCTTCGTCCTCAAAGCGTCCTACGTGATCGAAGAGGGCTGCTTTTAGCTTTAACGCCTCTAGATTCTTGGGGCCCAGCTCAAGAAGGTCCTCGATGGCTTTATGGGCCTCTTCAAGATGACCCTTTTCAACGATTTTACGAATGTGTGTGACGTGCTTCATAAGGTGCCTATCGGCACCCTGGAAGATTCCTTAAGCTCAGCGCCGGTTCAAAAGTGGGCTGTAGAAAGGCTTGAAGGAATTACTGCAGATCTTAGCGGATTTGTTAAACGGGGCATCGCGGCAGCGCTGCGGGCTGCAATCATCCAAGGCATAGTATTCGATGAGGTTTTTGCTGTTCTCTGCCCAGGCTGCACAATAGAGCTGCACGGCGCCTTTATCGTTTTCCAAGAGCACGGCATCGCAATAGCAAGTAGGGCTGGGGGGGGGCAGGTTGGGTTGAGTCAAGCCCGACATCTGTATTTTTTGACAAAACTTGCTAAAAAGTTGACTGCAATCGTTGGCTTCGCAGTTGGCACGGGGGTCGCTTTCCCAAACTTTCAGAGCCTGGCTCGGGTTTTTAGCTTCTCCCCAAATCGCGCAAAAAGGCTTGCCCTCAAGATCCAGAGTCGGACCGCAAAGACAGTTTTCATATGGCTTTCCGGCTGGCTTGGCAGGAGTCGTCGCACAGCTCGTAGCGAAACCAAGAGTCAAAACGAAAAACAAACTCAAGCAGCGCATAGCAATCCCGTTCCAAAGAAACCCAGGATAAATCATCATGGAAAAATGGCCACCCCCTGACGACAAAGGAATGAGTCTAGGGACAATAGAGAGGATTGGGAAGCTTATCTTACAAGATTTTTACAAAAGTTCTTGTCGGCAAGGAGACATCTGATTAGAAATGCAGAACTGTCCGCAGACAATAGACAACACTAGGGGGGCCTGCATGTTTACCAAGACGACTTTGCCTGAGAAGTTTTTCCAACAGGCGGAAAGCCGTCTCGACCAAAAGGCTTTCTATTATTGCCGAACAAGGGACGCAAAATGGGTAAGCATGACGTGGAAACGCTACCGGGAGGAGGTTTCCCTGCTGGCGAGCTGGTTGCTTGCTCAGGGTGCAGGTAAAGAAACCAAGGTGGCAATTCTCGCCGCCAACTCTCCTGAATGGATGATTGCTGATCTCGCCATCATGAGCGTGGGAGCCGTTTCGATTCCTGTCTATGCGACCTCATCCCATGCAGATGTTCGCTACATTATAGAACACTCCGGCGCTGAAATTCTGCTTGTGGACCATCTGGAACGCATTACCTATCTCCACGAACAAAAGCTGAAAGCCATCGTAAGCTTTGAAAAAGCTTCCAAAAAGCTCGCCGAACCATTCGCGGCCAAAGTGTACTCTCTCTCGACGATTTTGCATGAAGTGAAGAATCTTGTGCAAGAACCGGTGGCTTTGGCCATGGATGACATTGCCACAATTATTTATACTTCAGGCACGACGGGTAAGCCCAAGGGCGTGATTCATACGCACGGAAACTTAGCTGAATCTATGGCGGCGACCTATGAAATTCTCGAAAATCCGACCGATGTGCCGGATCGCTTTTTCTCTTTCCTGCCCTTGAGTCATGTGGCGGAACGTCAGCTCGTTGAAGTGGGTTCGATCATGACGGGATCGGAAGTGGCTTTTGCCCGGTCGGTTGACACTCTCGGTGAAGATCTTCTGCGCTGCCGCCCGACGATTCTTTTGTGTGTGCCGCGGCTTTGGGAAAAAATTTATGAGAAGGTGCAAACCGGACTGCTGGCGGCGAGCCCTGTGAAACGGACTGTTTTTGCCTTGGCTCGCACTTTGGGTGAGCAGCGCATCAACGACGATCGTATTATCCGTGCCAAGGATCAAAGCATCGGTGGCATCGTATCGGATGCTCTGGTCGGCAAGAAATTGCGAGCCCGCTTAGGCCTTGATCGTTGCCGTATGCTCGTGACTGGTGCGGCACCGACCAGACCGGAAGTGATGCGTTTCTTTGCTGCCTTCGGCATGATGATACGGGAAGTTTATGGTCTGACAGAAAACCTTTGTCTCGGCGTTTTGAACGATGCTCATGAAGTCGTGATCGGTAGCTGTGGCAAGGTTTTCCCGGGCAATGAAATTCAAATTGCTGAAGATGGGGAGATCATGTTCCGGGCGCCCTGGATGTTTAAGGGCTACTATAAAAATACTGAGGCCACGCGTGAAGTTTTGCATGCGGATGGGTGGTTTGCTACAGGTGACCTGGGAGCGATTGA
>JBGSRE010000964.1:0-4296 GCA_041737755.1 Oligoflexus sp. | reverse complement strand
GATGGCCATAGATTCCCAAAGAACCACATCTCCATCCGTCAGTACCGGTACTTTACCATTGGGATTCAACTCTAAAAATTCCGGCTTTTTATGCTCCCGTTCCCGAAAGTTGACCGGCACGACTGCATATGGAACCTGAGCTTCTTCCAGTGTCCAATAGCAACGCCCTGCACTTGAACCCGCCGATCCGTAAATCTGGATCATCCCACACCTCCTAAATGTTGACTGATCTATTTTCCAGGCTGTGAGAGTAGCAGGACCTCAAACATTGTGCCTAGAAAAATTGTCCTGATCCGAATGACGTAATCCACGCCCTTGCTTGGCAAAAGCCGAAGCTTGGATGGCGAGAGGCTGGTCTGGGTGATTCTGTTCTGGTAACTCTGCCTTACATCCTTTTAAATATCAAATATATTAGAGGCTTGCGCGTGTGTGAGAGGGATCGCCCGTGCGCCATAACCCTGTTTTGAACTGGCCCCCGAGCAAATTATGCTAAAATAGAGTGCATGACTAAAAGTCAAATATCGTCATGCAGTTCCCGAACAGATACGATTGTTTCTCTGGGAATCATGTAATCGCAGCCCCTCGCTAAAGGATGCGCAGATGAGATGGATTCTTGCTTTTTGCATTTCTCTGCAGACCTTCCTCTCCGCTAGCCCAGCATTGGCAGGTGAATCGTTAGGCTGGTTGGATAGCATTCGCTACCTTCGCTTTGGTGATGAAAAGCTAGTGAAAATGACCGAATCCACACTGGATATCACGGCACTGAAAGACGATGAGTACTGGTATGTTGACGGTAAAGTTTGGTTTTTTCCTGGCGAGTTTTTGCCGCCGGAAAGTCTGCAGGAAGAGGGTGCCTGGGCAAAGCTACTGAGCGAAAAGCAAGCGATCCTCGTTGACGTTAATAATAGTTACTTTCGAAATTCCAGCAATGCTTCCTTGGCAAATTTTGGAACTTTTGTGGTGAAGGTTAAATCGAAGGGTCAGCGCCAGCTGGCATTCGGTGCTTACAATGTCTATCATCCCGCTAGTTTCTATAGGATCGATAGCCAAGGCAGCACAGAAATTCGGAGTTTTGGCGTTCCACATGCAGATCCAGCCCAAAACCAACAACTCTATGCGCTCTGCTGTCCAACCAATAGCTTTACTACGGCAGAAGATTTTTTCTTACTCAGTCATGTGTCCTCGCCGATCACTGGAGCGGGCAGCGGGCCGAATTTTTCCGGTTTTTTCATTGGTCCTGAAAACTATGTGAACCAGCAGATGCGGATCACCTTTGCTTTCAACGGAATCCTGATCGGCTGTTTCTTCCTGGCCGGTGTCTTCTATGCTTTCATCTATAGCTTCCGAAGAAGGGACCGATCGTCGCTGTATCTGAGCCTCTTCGCATCTCTGGCCTTCGTCATGGCGGCTCAGGGCTTCTTCGAATTCGCTTGGGACGCTATTTTTCAAACCAAATCTTGGACCTTACTTAACTTGCTCGCTATAGCCTGTTTGCAGCTCTTTATCTTGGAAAAAATCAAAAGTTTTTTGCCAGCACGCCGCTTGAAGTGGACCTATGCTGGCATTGCAGTGGGAACTCTAGCAGGGATTTCGAGTACTCTCTTGTCTTTGGATAATCTTTCAAGTTTTATATTCCTCCTCCTGATGGCGGGAAGTCTGGTTCTCATGAGCCTCGTCATTATCATAGGCCTGCGTAACCGGATCCCTGGTACCCTTTACTTTGTTGCGGGTGCCATCGTCAGCTGTCTCTATCAATTTACGATTATTCGTATCAGTCTTTTGCAACTCAATGAGGACATTGGCAATGCCATTATTCTGGCCAATCTTGCCATGACCTTTGCCCTAGCCCTGGTCAATGCCAAAGATTTCGCGCTCACCTATCAGAACTCCGAGGTTTTGCGCGCGGATCTACAAATGCTCCTCAAAGAAGTTCAAGAAAAGGAACAGGCTCGCACCCTGTTCTTCCAAAACACATCCCATGAACTTCGAACCCCCTTGAACGGCATCATCGGCTTTATGCAACTCTTGACTCAAAATCGATACGGCACTCTGCCTCAAGCGGCAGAAGTTCAGCTGCAAAAATGTATTCGGCTGGCGGTTAGTCTTAAAAATCAGGTCAATTCCATTCTGGACCTAGCAAAGTCCAAGAAGGGCAGTCTTGCGCTCTGCAACAGTTCCATTTCGATCAAGGAACTTACGAGTGAAGCGGAAGATTTGGCAGCTGGATTGCTGCTCAAAAGAGCTGATTTTACCTTTCAGTGCAATTGTGAATGGCAGACCCTGCTGTCTCAGTTTGTTGGAGATCGGGAAAAATTGGCGACGATTTTACGCAACCTTATAGGCAATGCTTTCAAATTTGCCGATCCACTCCGACCTAACGCAGTGGAACTCAGCCTCAAGCTTGAAAACGGCTATCTCCATATTGAGGTCAGTGACACAGGGATCGGTATTCCACTCGAACACCAGGACAGGATCTTTGAAGAATTTCAGCAAATTTCAGGCGATTCGCGCCGCGCCTATGAAGGCAGCGGTCTGGGGCTCGCGATCGTCCGCGATTTCGTCAAGCTCATGGGGGGACAAATTCGGGTTGAGTCGGAGCAGGGCAAGGGCAGTCGGTTTCTCATTGAAGTGCCGGAACAAAAAGAAATTCACCTGCAAAAACCTGCGGAAATGTCGTTGGCCAGTCTGGACTCCAATCAAAAGCGCAACGCTTCTGCCGTAGCCAAAGCCAAGCCATTGAAACAGGAGGAGAAGGGCCGACTCTTGGTCGTCGATGATAATGAAATGAATTGCGAAGTGCTTCGCGATCTCTTGGAACAGGATGGATTCATCGTGACCACAGTGCTCGATGGGCAGGAAGCACTGCGAATCATGCGACGAGAGCATCCGGACCTGTTACTTTTGGATATGATGATGCCGTATTTTTCTGGCGAAGATGTTATCAAAGCCATGCAAAGCGATAGCCTGATGCAGGACATACCTGTGATTTTGATCACCGCTCGCGCCAGTGATGATGATCGGCTGTTCGGTTTAAGTCTCGGCGCTGATGACTACCTTGCCAAGCCCATTCATCATGAAGAGCTGCTGTTCCGCGTGCAAAATATTCTGCACCGTCTCCATACTAAACAGAAGATAGTGGAAGCGGAAGAAGGACAGAAGCTTTCGCAGCTGGGACGACTGATGCAGGAATTCAGTCATGAATTGAAAAATGTCTTTCACATGGATACCTTACGGACGAGCGAAATTCCAGGAGCCTGTGAAAAAATACTCAAGCATATACCCATTCAGGGCGCCGAATGGCAAAAGGCGGTTCGGTGCATAGGTCAGGAATCCTATCGTTCGATGAGTCATCTTGATTTGGCAGCCTTAGCTTTTGCAGACGATCAGCAGAGTCAATCGAAAACCTTGCGATCCCTGCGAACGACTCTTGCCATGCTCGATCTGGATACTGCCTCTTGCTTGCCGATCTGGCAGGAAATTTTGCAGTTGAGTCCGGAGCAGCAACAGGAGTGTGAGCTGACGATCTATATCGTCAGAAACTTCCTGGTCATGCAAAATCAAACGGTTTATGCCAGTGAATTGGTCCACAGTATCTTGCAATATTCTCGAGGGCAGCAAGCTGGACAAGAGGCATCCACTCAGACTGTTTTTGAGGCCGTCTTCCGCCTGATAAGGCCGAGACTTCAGCGTTTGGGAATCCGCTTTGAATTGCCGACTCAGGATTACTCTGTGCTGATCAATCAAGGACAACTGATGCAGGTCATGCTCAATCTCCTATCCAATGCCAGCGATGCCGTGGAACAGCTGCCTCGGGAAGAACGCTGGATTCGGATTAGTCTCGCTCTGGATCAAGGCAAAACCATCATTCGCTGCGCCAATGGTGGCCCGGCCTTGTCCAAAGAGATGGCCGAGTCCATGCTGCAGGATTCGGCAGCAGTGAACAGCAAAAAAGGCTTTGGTTTGGGTTTGGGCATTAGCCTTCGGCTCATTCAAAAGGCTCATGGAATTTTAGAAATCAATACTGAAGCTGCTCATCCCGAAATAGTGATCGTGCTCGCTTCGAGGCTCAGCGAGAGCTTGAAGCTTTCCGGTTGAGCAGGCAGCCGCTTTTAGCAGCGAGCTCATCCCTGCCGAGCTGCGTTGCAGCGGGTGCCCGTGCCTCCACCCATGATGGCAGGACAGCAAACCCACTGTGAACATTCCATGATATGACTAATCCCTGGGCACAGCCCTTGAGCAGAATCATTCACGTAGCCTCATAACCCCAAGAAATGTCTGACCACACTTAGACTTGAG
>JBGSRE010000934.1:0-1891 GCA_041737755.1 Oligoflexus sp. | reverse complement strand
GGTCTACTCACGCGGTTTTTCTCGGAAGGATATGGGAAAAATTATGGAAATCGTTCGGGCCAATAGAGATGCAATAATTGCAAAATGGAAGGAGCACTTCGATGACAGTGAGACAGAAGAAACCTGAGCCTGTTCCAAGCTAAAAAAGTCCAGACGTACAATTCGGCGACGTTGACCTTATAAGTGATTTCGAAAAATCCGACGTGAAAGTAACGATCACCTGCTTTTTGAATGCCGACGTATTGAACGCCCTACGGATTGCTGCAAAAGAAGACGGAATGAAATATCAACCGTACTTAAACAAGGTCCTACGAGAAGTAGTCCTGGGCGAAAAAAATATGCTTTCTAAAAGAATGGACGCACTCGAAAAGCTTGTCCATGATTTTAAAAACAAATCATCTAATGGTTAATCTCCGATAGCTCTAAGAGAGATTCATAGCTAAGAATCTGGACCAACACGGTGAAAATCACGGTTTACTTTTCAACTTGTCCGGATACTTTTTTGATTTTAAAGAAATAGGCTCATACCGTAAGAATCCTTCCCGGCGCGCCATTAATACAAAAAATCCGATCTAACTCTTGCTATAAATCTTTGATAATACTTATCTAACAACTTCTGCTCTGTCCCACTGCGGGCGAATTGTCGTAGCTTGGTACTTTAAAGTGGGAAAAGCTAGTCAATCTTTTGGCTTACTGGAGGTGGGTTTTGAATGCAGCATATTTCAGGTCAGATGCTATAAAAAGACTCAATGATCTCTCTCCCCAAATCGCTATTCACATTGTAAAACTGAGTTCTCTGCCTTCCAGTCAGGACGTTAACGGCTGGCAAAGATAACTAGAAGCATGGCGAGGTACTCTATCCCTTGTCAAGCATGGCAAAAAAGGTCGCGAGAATCTTTCTATTGATGCCGTCTTCGAGGACGTCTACGAGCGCCATATGGAGGGAGAAGAAGAAGATCTGCAGAATATTTTACTTCTCGTTGAACGTTCAGGTATAGATGTATCGGATTTCTCCCTGGAGCTGGCGCGTATCCTCTGCCTGACGTTCGCAGAAGCTGTTATTCATGAGCGTCCATTCAAGGCCCTGAACCTGGCTAAATGATCAGAATTCATCGAGAAAAATATGGACATAGAGAAAGACATTTTCCAAGCACTAGGTTTCAATTGGAGTCAGTTTGCCAAACCAGAAGGACATCCGGATAAGCCGCGCGCCTTGATGCGCGCTAAAAAGATTTTGTCTGGCTTGGTTTTTGACATGGCTGCCCTTGAAGGCAACAGTTTCACCTATCCCGAAGTTCAAACTTTGCTCGACGGAATAACGGTCGGAGGCAAGAAACTTTCAGAAGAACAGCAGGTGCTCAACACAGCCAAAGCTTGGCAAAAGCTGCTCACCTTGGTTGAAACTGATCGCTTTGTGCTCGACAGAGGCAATTTTTGTGAAGTCCATACGCTTGTAGCTGATGGTGAAGCTCTTTATTGCGGCAGATTTAGGGATGGGAAAGTCGGAATTGGCGGGACTGATTATACTCCCCCTACTCCGGACAAACTGGAAAAACATTTCGACCAAGGCATTGCGGCAATTTCAAGAATCGAAGACGTGCATTTACGGGCCTTCTTATTTTTTTTGTTCGGAGCCAGCAGCAAATTTTTCTGGGATGGAAACAAACGGAGCTCTCGCCTCATGATGGCCGGGGAACTTTTGAAACATGGATATGACATTGTCAATGTACCGGCTAAGAAACAAGTGGCATTCAACGAAAAGATGATCCGCTTTTATAAGAGCATGGATGCTACAGAAATGCTCGAGTTCCTTAGCACCTGTTAATCCCCAACAGTAGACCTATTGTATCAAATGGCCAGTCGGTGCATTTCGCCGGCTTCTTCTTTATGA
>JBGSRE010000904.1:0-3977 GCA_041737755.1 Oligoflexus sp. | reverse complement strand
CTCAGCTTGATTTCATTCAAATGAGCATGAAACTACCGATCTATCAGGTATTTTGCCTGTATTTTATGGTTTTGTGTAGCCATGAAAAGCCTTGTCTTGAAAAAATGGTATATGACACGATGCGCTGCTAAAATGGATAGTAGAATAGCTTAAATCGATAACTCTCCTTTCCAAGTTCCTCATCGGACCTGACGGTTTACAGCCAGATGTCTTTAAAGGTGAAGTGATTGAGATTTAGGATTAACGCACGAAAGTTGGGGTCCAAAGAATGAACAACACGATTCGCCAAATTCTCACCGACCATGCGAAGCTCGCCATTGATGTAAAGACCCTGAAGGATGACTTTGATCTCTATCAAGCGGGTATGACCTCACATGCCAGTGTCAATGTTATGCTGGCCCTCGAAGCTCAATTCGATATCGAATTTCCCGACCGCATGCTGAAACGCAATGTTTTCGAAAGTATCGCTTCCATTGAGACTGCCCTCAAAGAATTAACAAAAGATAAAAAATAGTCGGAGACTGCCAGAAGAGCACTTTCCATAAACGTGTCACCAGAGAGTTGCCCCTATGGAGAAGTTATCGAGCTCGCCATTGATCGAGCAGACGCAGCGGATCGCCCTGGAAGTCGCGGCTTTGCATGCTGATGCTGTCGATCGAGATGCAAGATTTCCTGCCGAAGCCATCCAGGCGCTGAAAGCCCATAAACTGATGAGTGCTTATGTACCTAAATCCCTTGGTGGCGCTGGGGCGACGGTTTCTGAGCTAAAGGACATGTGCGAAACTCTGTCTGTTCAATGCACTTCAACGGCGATGATATTTGCGATGCACCAAATTCAGGTTGCTAGCATAGTCCATCATGCCCAGGATGTGGCTTTCTACCAATCCTATCTGAAGGATTTGGTCGAACACCAATACCTGATTGCTTCTGTGACATCGGAAGTGGGCGTGGGTGGTGAAATGCGGAAGAGTGTCTGCGGGATAAGCGAGGATGCCCAACAATTTAAATTGACCAAAGACGCTACCACAATTTCCTATGGAGCTTACGCGGAAGCCCTGCTGGTGACAGCTCGACGGAATTCAGCCGCTCAGTCCAGCGATCAATCCCTGGTTCTCATTCCCAAGACTCACTATACCTTGGAACAAAAAGGCAATTGGGACACACTGGGCATGCGAGGCACCTGCTCCCCACCTTTTATCATGCATGCTCACGGTCATGTCGATCAAATTTTTGCTTTATCCTTTGCTGAAATTGCCAGCCAAACGATGGTGCCTGTGTCCCATCTGCTTTGGTCAGGTGTCTGGCTTGGGATCGCTGCAGCGGCGGTTGGCAAAGCCCGAGCCTTTGTGCAAACCCAAGCACGACAAAGCCCAGGAAAAATACCCCCGACAGCCGTCCGTCTTGCGGAAGTTTCGAGTCAAGTCTATATGCTGCGTTCTGCCATTCATGATGCTTTAAATGACTATGAAACCCTGCTCGCTCATGATGCTAATGAATTGCTTTCGTCGATCAGCTTTGCGCTGAAGATGAATCACCTCAAGGTATCCGTCACGCAAGTCTTGCCACAAATTGTGCAAAGCGCTCTGCTTATCTGTGGTATTCTTGGATACAAAAACGATTCCAAATACGCGATGAGCCGGCATATCCGGGATTCTCTTTCCGGTGCTCTGATGGTTGGTAATGATCGCATCCTGGCGACCAATGCCGCAATGCTTCTCGTGCACAAAGATAATTCCATGAGATGAGGGAACCCCATGACTGCAGAATTTTCTTCCGAAAGTCTTTACAACGACTTGGTCAAATTCGGCCATATTATCCCAGCAGGCGTTCCCGGCATCTTCGGCCGCGGCCATATCTTTGAAGACATACTGAAGCGCTTCGATTCTTTAGTCTCCCACATCGCCAAGGATGATGGAGCCGAGGTCATGGCGTTTCCACCCACCTTGAATCGAAAAGTGCTCGAAAAAAGCGAATTTTTAGATTCCTTTCCCCATCTCGCTGGCACCGTTTTCTCCTTTCATGGCAATGAAGGCCAGGCCAAAGACTTGAGTGCTCGAGTCCATGCCGGTCAAGACTGGTGCGACCTGCAGGGTATGACTGAAGTCTGCCTGACGCCTGCCGCTTGCTATCCCGTCTACCCAAGTTTTACTGGCACTTTACCTAAAAATGGGCGGCTGGTGGATATGCAGAACTGGGTTTTCCGGAATGAACCATCGCCGGAACCAACCCGGATGCAAGCCTTTCGCGTTCGCGAGTTCGTTCGAGTTGGAACTGCCGATATGGTTGTGACCTGGCGTGATACTTGGTTACAGCGCGGCTTGGATATGCTGCATTCCCT
Source organism: Oligoflexus sp. (assembly GCA_041737755.1). Classification (GTDB taxonomy): domain Bacteria; phylum Bdellovibrionota_B; class Oligoflexia; order Oligoflexales; family Oligoflexaceae; genus Oligoflexus. Next base: position 1,639 of record JBGSRE010000904.1, on the reverse strand, counting down.
TGGCCTTTCCGCTCAGGCGGAAGTGGCTTCTGATCCCTTCTTCGGTCGTGGCGGTCGCCTCTTGGCTATGAATCAAAAAGATCAAAAGCTGAAATTTGAAATTGTGATTCCGGTGATTTCTCAAGAGAAGCCGACAGCGGTCTGCTCCTTTAATTATCATCAGGACCACTTTGGCAAACTATTCGAGATCCATACTGTCGATGGAGAGACGGCCCAGACAGCTTGCCTGGGCTTTGGCATGGAACGGATCGTGATGGCTCTTTTGAAAACACACGGAATGCTTGTCTCGGATTGGCCCATACCTGTTCGTGAGGTGCTTTGGCCATGAGTATTGCAGCCTTTTCCATGGCCTCGCCGCAGCATTACCAAGCCCATTCCTTGCATAGTGTGGAAAGGGTTTGGCCTGAAATGAATTGCTATATCGACGTTTGGGTCGAAATCATTCATGCCTTAGGGCTCAATCCCATGGCCATGCTGCCGGTAGTTTTGGCGATTGATTTCGACGGTGATCAATGGACTTTCTTCAAACCCTCGCATGAAGATCTGTTCCAGCTCTACGGATTGGATGTCCAGGAGCTGAATGTTTGGAAGAGCCTCTTGGAAAATACCCAGGAGCAGCTTCAGCGCGGGCGTTTGGTTCTGACCGAGGCGGATGCCTATTATCTGCCGGATACTCAGGGCACAGACTATCGAAGCAAGCATACCAAAACCACTATTGGCATCCAATCTCTTGATATAGGCAGCAAGCGATTGAACTATTTTCATAATACTGGCTACTTTGAACTGGAGGGGGAGGACTTCGATCAGCTCCTCCGGGTAGGTCTTGCTCACGACCCTGATCATATGCCTTTTTTTGCAGAGTTTGTGCGTATGGATCGACAGATCAAACGCCAGGACCAAGAGCTGGCCGAGATTTCGCTTAGGCTCTTGCAAAAATATCGCGATCGATGCCCAAGCCAAAACCCTATCGTGGCTTTTCGCGAACGCTTTTTGCAAGACATCGAATCGATCCAAACCCTGGGCATGGAGTTCTTCCATGCCTACGCTTTTGCCAATTTGCGTCAACTGGGTTCCGCCAGTGAGCTGGCAGGACTGTCGATCCTTTGGCTAAAAAAGAACTTGCCGAACGCAACGCATTCCTTCCAGCATCAATCATTTTTAAATCTTGCCGAATGCACGAAGACCATGCTTTTGAAAATGGCTCGGATGGTCGCCAATAAGCGCAAAGTTGATTTTTCCCCTTTGTTGGATGAGATGGAAAAATCTTGGGCCGAAGGCATGGATCAACTCAGCCAAAGGATTTAATCATGACCGAAGCGCTAGGTCTGAAAGGTCGCTACCGGACGGTTCTTGATGCTAGTTTTGTCATGGCGGCCTTTGAAGCGGGCCTCATAACAAGTCCTGCAGAAATCAAAAAGCACGCCGCCGACTGGATGCCGGCAGAGGTACCAGGAACTGTGGCATCCAGCCTTCGTCGCGCCGGAAGCTTTGCCTATGGGGCGGTAGATTTTGATAGCAAGGACTACTGGTATAAGGCCGTGATCACACTTCCAGAGACCGGCCCTGTCACTTTGCATTTTCTTGGTCTTGCCAGTCTTGCCGAAGTTTTTTGGAATGATGAACTCATTTTGAAATCCGA
>JBGSRE010000735.1:0-2566 GCA_041737755.1 Oligoflexus sp. | reverse complement strand
CAATCATGGATTGAGAGTGAGAGCTCTCATGGGAACAAAAGTCGGCAGCCCTGTGTGTATGTGTTAGGTTTGTGTCAATTCACAATGCCTCGACTCCAATAGAACTCTTCGAGACTTGACGGGAGCACTCTGTGGATTCTAATAAAACTCAAAGCAAGCTCGACAATGTCGGTCATATTACGGCTATTCGTGGTAGTGTCGTCGATGCTCAGTTTGATAGCAAATTGCCGTCCATTTATACCTTGCTCAAAACCGGCCAGGACCAAACCATTGCGGTCGAAGTGCTGACTCAACTGAGTTCGCATCAAATTCGAGGCATTGCCCTTACGCCCACTCAAGGCTTGGCAAGGGGAATGCCGGTGATCGATACGGGCGGCCCCCTTAAGGTGCCTGTTGGAAAAAGTATCCTTTCCCGCATGTTCGATGTGTTCGGGCACACCATTGACAGCGATGAAGACTTGGAAAATGTCGTATGGCGTTCGATTCATCATACCCCTCCACCCCTAGACCAGCGATCAACCAAATCAGAAATTTTTGAAACTGGCATAAAAGTTATCGATGTTTTGGTACCGATAGAGCGAGGCGGCAAAGCAGGACTGTTCGGCGGCGCGGGAGTCGGTAAGACAGTTCTGTTGACAGAAATGATTCACAATATGGTTGGCCATCACGATGGGGTCAGCATTTTCTGTGGAATTGGTGAACGCTGTCGCGAGGGTCAAGAGCTGTACCAGGAAATGAAGGAAGCGGGCGTTCTCGCAAACATGGCCATGATGTTTGGCCAGATGAATGAACCACCTGGCAGCCGGTTTCGAGTTGCTCATGCGGCAATGACGATTGCTGAATATTTTCGCGACGATGAGAGTCGGGACGTACTTCTACTCATAGATAATATCTTTCGATTTATTCAGGCCGGGATGGAGGTTTCTGGACTCATGGGACAAATGCCATCTCGTCTCGGCTATCAACCCACGATGGGGACCGAACTGTCTCAGCTTGAAGAGAGGATCGCCAATACCCAAAAGGGGGCCATAACCTCCATTCAGGCTGTCTATGTTCCTGCCGATGATCTTACCGATCCATCTGCCGTTCATACCTTTTCCCATCTGTCTGCATCCATCGTCCTCTCGCGGCGTCGAGCGAGTGAAGGATTGTACCCAGCGATCGACCTCCTTCAGTCGAGTTCTAAAATGGTCACTCCGGGCATTGTCGGGGATCGACATTACGCCTTAGCCCAAAAAATCAGACAGACGCTTGCCGAATATGAGGAACTCAAAGATATTATCGCCATGCTAGGGCAGGAGCAACTTTCCCCAGATGATCGCAAGGTGGTTGGCCGCGCACGGCGTTTGGAACGGTTTCTTACCCAGCCCTTCATTACCACGGAACAGTTCAGTGGCACCAAAGGCAAAGTGGTCAGTCTTGAAGATTCCCTCATTGGCTGCGAAAGAATCTTGAATGACGAATTCAAAGATCTACCCGAGAAAGACTTCTATATGATCGGAAGTATTGACGAAGCGACCAAGGAGAAAGCTCAAGCAGCGGCTACTCCACCTCCGGATAAGGACTCAGCATGAACCTCAAAATTCTGATACCCTATCGAGTCTTCATCGAGCAACTAGCCGTAAAACGGCTCGTCGTCAATACGCCCGCAGGTGAACTGGGAATTTTGCCCCATCGACTCGATTGTGTCGCCGCCTTAGCTCCTGGAATATGTATGTATGAATCGTCGAGCGGCCAGGAGAACTATATTGCCATCGATGAAGGAATCATGGTGAAAGTCGGTGAATCTGTTTCACTATCAGTCCGCAATGCCATTGGCGGGCTGGACCTTGGACTTCTTAAGGCCGGAGTGGAACGGGATTTTGTCGGTCATGACGAACAAGACCAACAACTGAAAGATGTTTTGACCAAACTGGAAAGCAGTTTTCTCCGACGTTTTGCAGGACTGCACCATGAGTAAACCAGAACTCTCAAAAACTGCCAAGGATTCGGCGGATTTCATTCGTAAGGTGGGCGCGCAAGAGGCCCGCAAACTCAGATCAAAAAGACGACCCATGCGATCGATATGGATGGGTTTTGGCATGTTCGGCTTAATCGGTTGGTCAGTGGTCATCCCAACCTTACTGGGAACCTTGCTCGGGATGTGGTTAGACAAGAAGTATGTGGGGTCAAGATCCTGGACCTTGGCTCTATTAGTAACAGGATTGATACTCGGATGCATGAATGCCTGGCGCTGGCTTGCCAAAGAGGAACGCGCAATGCGAGAAGAGGAGCAGCAAGGTGATGAACATAAACCTGATTCATGAAAGTCTTGGCTGGATCGCGCTATTTGTCTGGGGATTTTGCCTCGCGCTTTTTTTCTATGGAGGGCTATGGTTTACGGTTTTCCTCGGACTCTCGGGGCGTTTGCGCGTGCATCCTTCACTATGGTTTTTGACGAGTCAACTCATTCGTACGTCCCTCACTGTGCTTGGCTTCTATGCCTCGTCTGCTGGCGACGCCAAACGGCTTTTGCTTATCGTTTTGGGCTTTTGCAGTGGCCGGTTTTTCGTCAGTGCTTACACCC
>JBGSRE010000854.1:0-3274 GCA_041737755.1 Oligoflexus sp. | reverse complement strand
CCTCGAGTGAAGCCAGCATCTGTTTTGTCGTGCCGGGGGAACAGGGTGAGCTGGCACGTAAAATATTGGAAAGCAGTTTTCGATATGAAATCGATCGACAGCTGGTGGATGAAATCAAACTCACGGGCAACATCGCTGTGCTTGCGGTGGTCGGCCTGGGCATGAGCGGAACCCCGGGCATCGCGGCCCGCGCCTTCTCATGTATTGCTCGGCAGAATATTAACATTATAGCGATTGCCCAGGGTTCGTCCGAACTCAATATTTCAGTTGTCATCGAACAGCATGAAGCAGCCCGTGCCCTGCGAGCCCTGCATAAAGAATACGGATTAGAAAAAATTCGACCCGTGCTGATTCGTGATCCAAGCGAAATCAATTTGACTATTTTTGGTCTTGGCCAAATCGGCCAAGTTCTGGTGCGCCAGCTGCAAGATCAAAAGGATTATCTGGATCAGAAGCTTAAATTACGTTTTCCGATCGTTAGCGTGGCCGATCGATCAGGTCTTTTGGCTAAAGAAAAAGGTTTTGATGAAGCCGCCCTGCAGGAGTTTTTGAACATCAAATGCCAAAAGAAAAAGCTGTGTGGTGAAGGCCAACTTGCAGCTATCGAAACCCAGTTGGAGCGGGAGATCTGGCACGGCCCATGGGATCGCAAAGTCTTTATCGATCTGACCGCTACCGATTCAGCGGCCATAATTAAGAAAGCCTTACTTTCGGGATTCCATGTGGTGCTTGCAAATAAAAGGCCGTTGGCTATTCCTTACCACGAATATAAAGAGCTGCGTGACCTTGCTGCAGATCGTGATCTCTTTTTGCGCTATGAAGCGACGGTGGGAGCAGGATTGCCCGTCCTTGATACCATCGATAAACTGGAAGTTGCTGGTGATGAAGTCTTGGAAATTCTGGGTTGTCTCTCTGGTACCTTGGGCTATCTGATGACCCAAATGGAAGACGGTGTGCCGTTTTCCAAGGCAGTTCGCACAGCCTATGAGTTGGGCTATACCGAGCCGGATCCGCGCGACGATCTATCCGGTATGGATGTGGCCCGTAAAGCACTGATCTTGGCTCGAACCATAGGCTTGACATTGAATCTGGAAGATATCGATCTGGAAGGCTTCTTCCCTCAGTCGTTGAGTGATGATGATCCAGAAAAGTTCTTGCAGAATTTAAGCCAACTCGATAGCAGCTACAGCGAAAGAATTCAATCGGCACAAAGTCGATCGGCGGTGCTGCGTTTTGTGGCCCGAATCAGTCGCGAAAAAGTCAGCGTCGGTATCGAAGAATTGTCTAAAGATAGTGCCTTCGGTCGATTGCGCGGAACCGATAACCAGGTGACATTAAAAACCCATCGATATGCTGGCAACCCTTTGATTGTGACGGGACCAGGAGCAGGTGCTGAAGTTACCGCCGCGGGTGTTTTGAATGACATCATCACTATAGCCAGCAGTCAGGAACGGGGAGGACGATCATGAGTAAATTTCGAATCTTTGCGCCGGCCACAATAGGTAACGTCGCTTCCGGCTTTGATGTGTTGGGTCTGGCCGTTGCCGGTCTGGGCGATACTTTTGTGTTTGAGGAAGCGGGTCACTACAGTATAGCTGTGCAAGGACGCGATGCTCGACTGGTTCCTCTTGAACCGGAAAGAAATACCGTGACTCTGGCTGCGGAGGCTCTTTATGCAGCCTTGGGTATAGCACCTAAACGCTTTCATGTGACTTTAGAGCGAGCTCTACCTTTAGCAGGTGGCTTGGGCTCCAGCGCAGCTTCCAGTGTTGCGGGAGCTCTAGCAGCGGCAAGGCTAGCTGATGTTCCTGATCGAAAAGATCTTATTTTAAAGGCAGCACTGGCCGCGGAAGCTTTTGTTGCAGGTCCCCATCTGGATAATATCGCGCCTTGTGTTTACGGCGGACTGACTCTCGTTCAGGATGTCGAATCTCTACGGATCTACCCCGTACCGATGCAGGCTAAATTTTGGATCTCACTTTTGACTCCACCGCTGCATATTGAAACCAAGGAAGCCCGCAAGGTATTACCAGCTCAGCTCGATACTCTGCGTTGGACGAGGCAGATGGCTCATTGCACGACGCTAGCTTTAGCGCTGGCACGGGGTGATCATGAGCAGATTGCTTTTGGATTGAAAGATCCCTTTGCTGAACCAGCGCGCGGCAATTTGATACCAGGATTTTTCCAGGCCAAAGCTGTAGCGATCCATGCCGGTGCTTATGGCTTTTCTATCAGTGGCAGCGGACCAACTTGCTTTGCTTTAAGTCCGGATGAAGCAACCGCTCGCAAAGTTGCTGCGGCTGTTCAGGAGATCTATGGAGCCCAAACCCTCGTCCACGTTGCCGAACCCAGTTTACAAGGAGCCAGCATTCTATGAGCCAGGCCCAACTTGCTTGCATCGTTTGTGAGAAGAAATACAATTGGCTTGATCTTCGCTATGCCTGTGACTGCCAGGGCTTGCTGGAACTTATTCATACCGATCCAGGGTTGGGCAAGCTGCCTGCCCTTGCGGAGCAACGTCTGCTGTCTCGTAAAAATATTGACCGCAGTGGCGTCTGGCGTTTTCGTGAAGCTGTTCTGCCCCTGCCTGATTCGATGATAGTGACCCAACCGGAAGGGCAAACTCCGATTTATGAAAGCCCAGTTTTGAATCAGTGGGCTGGGCAAAGTCGATTGAGTTTGAAGCACGAGGGCGAAAATCCGACAGGATCCTTCAAAGATCGAGGGATGACAGCCGCCGTGTCCATGGCCAAGCGACTTGGAATGCCGATTGTGGCTTGCGCGTCCACCGGTAATACCAGCTCCTCACTCGCTTCCTATGCGGCCCGTGCTGGTTTGAAGGCTATTGTATTTTTGCCTGCTGGTAAAGTCAGTCAGGGAAAGATGGCTCAAACTTTGGGTTATGGAGCCAAAGGCCTGGCCATCCGTGGGGATTTTGATGATGCGATGCAGATCGTTCGTGACCTTGCCGCGATAGGTCGAGTCTATATGGTGAACTCGCTCAATCCCTATCGCATCGAGGGACAGAAAACAATTATTTGGGAGATGCTGCAGGATCGAAATTGGCAGGCTCCTGATTGGATCGTAGTGCCGGGCGGCAACCTTGGGAACACCAGTGCCTTTGGTAAAGCAATAGAAGAGGCTTATAGCTGGGGATGGATCAAAAGCAAACCACGCATTGCGACGATCCAGGCGCATGGGGCGAATCCCTTTTACCGCAGCTACGGCCAGGACTTTGTCGGGCTGGAGCCGATGTCGGCCGAGACGATTGCCA
>JBGSRE010000834.1:0-2702 GCA_041737755.1 Oligoflexus sp. | reverse complement strand
GCTATCGGCAAAAGGAAACCTTAACTTTACGAAATCTATGGCTTTATATAGCTCTGAAAGGACTTGAAAAAGCATAAGTTCTGTTCTTTTGATAATGGATTGGATTAAAAAGCCTAAGGTTGAGAGCTTAGATGTTCTCGGGTTTGCTCCTTGGCTTTCTATTATGTTTGCATTTTTACCTCAATGAAAGCGCAGAGTGAGCCGCCTTTGAAGGGGCTTCGCTCCCGGAATCCAAGTCTATCGGCCTCAGCTTTTTTCTTTCTCGAAGTAGCTGATGGCTTAAAACTGTTGTTGGGAGTTAAACTTGCTTTTTCTAAAATCTGAGCGAAGCTTGAGACTCTATTGCCCCACAACTGACGCAAAATTTGCAGCCGTATCTGCCGTTATTGATGCTGCACGCAAGGCTAAGTTGAACGCGGGAACAGCCTCAGTCAAAATTTGATCTTTTGCTCGCTTGGCTGTAAGGAGCCTCTACAGGGACTCTAAAAACTTTCTCTGATCGATCATTTTCCAAGTGCAAAACCAGGGTTGATGGTCTTTGATCGCCATGTTGAGTAGAGAAAAGAAGTTTGGCAGAATTATAGGCTGGGATTTCGACTATTTCGATAGAAGGTGTCTTTTGGCTTTGGTAGGCGTAAGTCTTCGTTGAAGGCGAGCTTGGAATGGCGAGGTGAACATCTGGGATATTTTTGGCATCGGATGCAATAGCAATAATGACAGCAACGAAAAGAATGACTCCTAGAATCACGACAATGTTTTGGAGCAACTGATCTGTTCTCAACTTACTCGAATCGATTGGCACAAGCTCAGCATCTGGATCTTCCAGACTTACTTTATTGAACTTAAGTCTGGCTGGGGTATGCCCTTGGTTCTTCAAGGAGCATTCCATTTCAGAAGTGTTCTGTGCTGTTTGAGGGTCATTATAAATGCAGTCCATCAAAACCAGAGGTGATTCGTTGATGGCCAGCTGACGATTGGAACTTGCGCATTGCGAGCAAAGTACTGAAATGAGTAGTAAGGGCATGAACCTGGGCTTAGGATGCATGAATGAGCTCCAAGAAAATAATGGAGACATCCATGCAAAGACTATTCCTACCCTGAATGTAAGGCTGGATCAGAAAGCTATTAAGATCGACTATGTGTAAAATGAGGCACAACTGAGCTGTGAATGATCGTCATCAGTGGAAGGCCAAGAATGCCCCATCAAAGTCAAAATTGTAGCGAATTTTTCCAGTGAAAATGCAAACAGGTCGGGACCTTCCCAGTCTTATCACGATGCCACTTCCATCTTTCCATAAAGAGTTTGCGGGATACGGATGACAAACTTAAACGAGCGGAAATCCTGGCCGCTTTTCGTATCGGTAAACGCGATCGCGATGAAACCACCAGCTTGTTCCAAAAATTGTCGCACGGCATCCATTCCGACTCCGCGACCTGAAATGGCACTGACTTCGGATTTGGTCGTGAATCCTTGCATAAAGATAAGCTCGGCTGCTGCCTCATCCTTAAGTTCGCGATTGGCCTCTGTCAGGCGACGGGCCTGCGAAAGCTGCCGAACACGCTGCATATTCAGACCGCGGCCATCATCCCAGATCTCCAGGTACAGTTCCCCTTGGTATTCCTGCGCATGAATCTCGATTAAACCTTCCGGTTGCTTGCCGCGGGCGACGCGCTCCCAGGCTTCTTCGATGCCATGATCGATAGCATTGCGGAGCAGGTGGGTCATCACTTTCTGGATCAAAGCAGCTCCCTCCTGAGTAAAGCCGCAGCCCTGCGCTTTAATCCTTATTGTCGGTGGATCCTTGCCCAGTTCCCGCGCCATCGAATCGAGGCCGATGAGGAGCTCGCGGAAGACTTCCTCGGCTTCGTTGTAGTAATAGCGATCGACGATCGCTCGGCAGAGGCGCAGGCGGTGGTCGATCTCTCGAGGTTCAAGCCGACTGGAAATCTGATGGAGATGCTGCACGAGATCCCCCCATTCCTGGTGGGAAATAGCTACGTGATCGATTTTCTCATTGCGACCGAGTTTATCGCGGTTAAGGTCATGGTAGGTTTTAAACTTAGCCTCTATCTCTGTGAGCAGCTGACGAATGTGATCTTTATGCCACTCTTGATGGCCGTGCTGAATCTCTGTCAGCATACTCTCGCAATCATGGACCGTTTCGGTGAGGACATCGAGATGATAGGTTCGCGACATGCCTTTGAGCGTGTGCAGGTTGATGTAAAGTTCCCGCACTTTTTCCGTGGTTTCGAGGCGAGCGTCTTCGAGTACTCGTTCGCAGGTCTGGAGTATCGTTTCTGTCTGGCTGATGAATCGACCGAAATGAGCCTGATCCACCGCCAGGATCTGGCCGAGCATGGCCAGTTCCTGGCGGTTCTCTGTCGCTTCTTTTTCAAGAGCACGGAGACGTGTGACATCGCGGATACAGACCAGTATTTTTTCGATAACATCCTTTTCATCGACAATCGGATTCCAGTCTAATTCGAGAAATTTGTCGCCGCGAGGGGTATGCATCACGAGCTGGCTTGGCAGACAATGGGAGTTACTGTCGAAGGCCAGTTCGTCTTCACCCGTGACGAAGTCGAGGACAGTCTTCACCTGATCACGTTTATCGCCAGATAGGTTGGTGTGATTGAAAAATCCCTCAAATACATTGCGGCCGGCGAGATTTTTGTCGCCGATGATCTGGGCAAGGTAGTTC
>JBGSRE010000813.1:0-10348 GCA_041737755.1 Oligoflexus sp. | reverse complement strand
CTGGTTTGGCTTATTCATGGGAAGGTCTTCCATCCCTTGTAAAGACTCGGTTACGGCCTGTTGCAGTTCGGTAGAAATGATATCCCAACTGGGGGCTTCGCTTTGTCCGCCAAAGCGTTTCCTCAAAACCTCCACGAGGAGATCAGCCGTCTCAACGCCAAGGTCACTGCGAAACAGCACTTCGTGGACCTGCTCAAGAGTCTTTTCATCTAGTTTTTGACCGCCCAAGAGGCGACTGAGATTGTCCTTAAGATGAGTGCGAGTCTTGCTGAGACCTTGCCGAAGGCGGCCCAACCACGAGGCCTGATCGTCGCTACGAATCTCTCGTAGCTCTGCTGATTCTGCCAATACAACGGGCGTGGCTGCTTCGTCGCGAGCGGCTGGAGATTCCACCTCTTGCTGAGGGGCGCCCCGATCTTGTTCGATAGGAGTGAGCATTTTGCGGCGAAGAAAGAAAAACGCGATGATCATTGTCACGGCGAGTATGGCCGAGACAACGAAATCCCAAGGCGTACCGTCGGCGGGTGCATCGTTATCTATGGTTTGTGCCTGGGCCTGTTCAGTAAATGTCAGCATCAATCTAAGTCCTCTGATTCCAATGAAGTTCCCATGAACTCTGGACGAATGGGCGTTCCATACTAGCGGGAATTGGGTTAAAACTGTAGCACGAATAAAGATACCGGAGTTTTCATGGGCAGGTTTTTGTCCGCCATCCTGGTCTTCATAGGGGCCTTTCTATCCCAGCCCAGCGAGGCTCAGGACATGGTCGAGCCGGTTCTGCGTCCGGAACTTCCGAAAGAATGGAGTCGGGCTGTTCGCGGCTTTCGTCGCGAGCATCATTTTTCTCTGAGCTATGGTCTTGTCAATAATCATTGGCGTGGTAACCTTTCCGAGGATGAAACGCTCTTCTCATTTGAAAATACCGGGCATCAGGCCCGACTCAGCTATGCCTTTCATCTGCCTCTCCTCGGCGGTTTTGGGTATTATCTTGGCACGCAAGCCAGCGCTATGTTCGCATTGTCGTCAAAAAATAATCAAGGCGGAGAGTTGAGTTACGGACTGCCTGGACTCAGTGCAGGATTTGTCTATAATCTTTCGGATCACCTGCGTGTTGGTTCAGGCGTGGAGTTTGGTTGGCAGAGAGTCGAAAGGCTTGGCCTGCCTGAGGCCTGGAGTCGGAAAAAAATCAGTGTAACGGGCGAGACTCGTGCTTGGCAGGGACAGATCGATTATTTTTATGAATTGTCCTGGGCATTTCAGCTTGTATACGAATCGACTGAACTTTCTTACAAGCCAGCAGAAAGCCTATCCTTAAGCAAAGTGTCTCAAACCTGGAGCCTGGGAATTCTTAAGCACCTGATCTGAGCAGACCTAAGCGTCTGAAAGTCATGTATTATTAGGAGAGTCAAACAAGACTTCAATTTGACCCAGGGAGGGCCGAAGGAGTGTATAAGTTCAAGGTCATGGCTACGCACCAGCTAGAGAAGCAACGCCCTGCTGGGAGGCCTTCATGCGAGCCCTTTTCGCCACAACTCTGAGCTTGTCTTTAATGGCCTGTGGTGTGGCACCAAATCGCCGCTCGATTGAGGAGCGGAAGCAACCCACAACTTATGCCAATCAAGAATCAAACGGTCCTTTTCATAGCCTTACGGGCTGGACGGACAAAGTTGGTTTCTATGTGGATGATACGGCTCCTGATGCTGTTGTTGAGGCTACAATCCGATCAGCAGACACTTGGAATGATGCATTAGGTCGAGAGGTCATGACCTTTGCCGGCGTTGCAAGAGTGCCTCGCGGTGAAGATCTCTACTCCAGTCTCGAGGATGCCATGACCCTGGTTTATTATGAGAAGAACTGGAAAGCGACCACTGGCAAGGCTGATACCACTTTGGCCACAACAGTTTGGGAAAACGCTAGCGATTCGGATCGCATCATCAAGGGTGACATCATTTTAAACGGTGAGACTTACTTGTTTTGCGATGCCATGAGTGTTTCGGGTGACGATGTCCGGAGAAGTGACATCGTCGATGCTCAAACAGTCATGCTGCATGAGTTCGGCCACCTCCTTGGTCTGGATCATGTCGATTACGACAACGATCCGGATTCTGTCATGCATGCCAAAACCTTCATTGGTCCCCATATGAGTTTTCGCACCCTGAGCGAAGGCGACAGTGGGAATATTCGCCAACTCTACGATTGATCTCAGTCTTTTTTCCCCCCTCTCCTGTATACCGAGGCAATTTCTGCCGAAGAGACTTCAGGAGGGTCAAATCATGTCCAAACCCAGCATAAGTAAGACGAAAGAGCGCGGTTCTTCAGACGAACTTGATATCATGCGCGAAATAATCAAAAAAGATCCCTATCTGTTCGAACGAGTCCTGAGTAAGATTCGAGATCATAAAAGCGCTTCCAGCCGCGGATTCGCCGACGACGTGGCCGAAAAAACGGGAGCGAAACGCGATGAAGAGCGGCGAAAAGGATCTGGTACTTGAGGTTTTTCTTCAGCTTTTTTCTGATCGTCCTCAGCAGCCAAGCCTGCCAGCAGGCGGCTTTCTTAAGCGAGCCACGGATCGTCGAGCAGAGCCGGCGGGAGCGACCTGAATGGGTGAACTTGCCGACGACTCATACGGTCCGCTCCGGCGAAACCATCGAATATCACACGATCAAAACCAAAGTCATGGACCTGCCTCTCGGACTTCGTCAGGCCGAAGCTTCGGCTTTGAATGATACCCGTCTGACCATGGCCAATGAATTGCAGCTTTTTTGGAGGAAAGATAAGTTATTCCAGGGTCTTGACTCGGCGGAAAGAGGCCTCTTGATACAGCATTTGGAGAAACTCCTGGATGGGCGCATTACGCCGGCACTTATTTCCGATATTTACTTTGAGAAAATTTTTGATCCGCATGGTGTCATGGCTCTTGAGGAGACTTATAGCATCCATGTCCGAATCCAGATCGATAGAAGCGAGCTTCAGAGGATACTGACTGACCTTCGCAAATTCTGCCAAAGCAGCTTGAATCAAGGTTTGATTAAGCTCGCTCAGAATGAGCAAGTCTTTTCAACTCAGCCATGAATTCGATTATCCCAGGAGTGAGAGCAGCTGAATCACCTGGGATAAGCTCTTGCGTTTCAGGCTAGGCCTCTGCAGAATGTTTTCCACTCGTGTCCTTAAGGCATAAGAATCATTAGGCTGGACCTTATTTCATGCCCGAACATAGTATCACGTCTTCATTCATGGCACCTCTATGGTGGATCCAAGCTTTTGAGCTGGCCTTACAACTGCGCCGACTGGAAGCCGATCCCTATACGATGAGCATGGCGGCGGGATTGAGTCCAGCTCTCACCGATGCGGAGCTCAGTGCTCTGCTGGTGCTTATGCACCAGGCGCAGCAGCAGATTCTGCAAGGTCAGAAGTGGTTGCATCTCAGCCCAGATAATCTGCAAAAGAACCTGGCAGGTCATGGTCGGACGCGCTCTTTTTTATTCCTTCGTGTCCTCCAAATCCTCCGCAGTCTTCAAGTTTATCCGGCAGCTGCTCAGGAACCACATGAACCAGTACCACTTTTCGATCGAGAGGAGCGCCGCCGCGAAGGTCAGGGCTCTTGGAGAACTGTATTTCGTCCGGCCCCCATGGCAGCCGAACTTTTGCTTGGTTTTGGTGAGCCTTATGCTGAGCTTGCGCGTCTTCTGGACGGTAAACCTCGCGTACACCGTTTGCTCGGCCGCAGTCAGCCTCTGCCCTTGAGGCCTTCGGTCTGGCTTGATCTGGTGCATCTTGAACAGTATGTGTTTCTCCAGTTACAAAAAGCTTCGCTTTGGGAAAAGAGTAGTTTCCGTTGGGACGCCGTGTTTGGTCGTTCTTTCGAGAGCATGTTTACCGGTCTGTCTTTGCCAATGCCAAGAGAAACTCCGGAAAATTGGAGCCCTTTCCGCCAGAAAATGCGTCTACTTACCCGAGTGGGCCGCAAGTTGATTGATCATGGTGTGCTGAAAGCTCCACAGGAATTGGATTACTTGGCAGTCGAGCAGGATAGTGAGCCTCTGCTCGTGATATGGCAGCTCAATGATACGGATGCACGTGAAGCGGAAATGAAAAACTATGAAAAGCGTTGCGCTCGATATTTCCGTGAACACACCATGGAGCCGGTGTTAAAAAAAATCACCCCGATCATGGCGCCTTCAAGTGGTATGTCTTCTGATGCTTGTTTTCAGCTTTGGCGTGAACTCGATGATATGGAGCGTGCCCAACCGGTGGGTTATCTGCCGATGGAAGGCAATTTGCTGTTGAGTTACACGACTCTTTTCTATGAGTGGTCGCTGCGACAGAAGGCGACGGATGTCCTGCGATTGCCAGGATGGTTGGCAGAAAGCCCGGCTGTTCAAGAGCTCAATGCACCAAAGAAAAGTTTGCAGGATCGATTGCAGACTTTCTCCCGGATCATCACCGAGCATACTGAATATGTTAGAGATATGGAGACCTTGCCTCGAGCTAGCCTTGCCGCGCCGGTCTCATGGAAGCAACGCGAGGTCTTGGAATTTCTCGCCTCTCATAGCCTCAAGAGTCATCTGACTCGAGATGTTGCAGAAACGGAAGATAGTCCGCGAACTGCTCTGGCGCGAGCTGCTGCAGGACGAAACCTGCCTCCGCCTTCAGTCACCGCTACCCGAAAAGTTGTTCCCGATGGCGATTTAAGACGGCAGGCGAACGAGGAATTGCTCAAAATGCGGGATAAAGATCCCAAACGCTATCAAGGCCTGAAGCAACTTTATCTCGACAATCTGGAAGTGGAAAAGAAACAGATTATCCTCGAAATGAAGGAGCGTATGCAGCCTCAGGCATTTGATGATCATTTGAAATATAGTTTAGTCAAATACATGGTGGAAAATCCCCGTAGTTGGCAGCCTCTGGATGGAGTGGGTTTGCTTTGAGCTGCTCCCACCGCGTTAAGAGGATTTCAGATAACCGTTAACGATCGCTAATAGTTGTTCTTTTTGTACGGGTTTTACCAAAAAAGCATTCACGCCGAGATCCTTGGCCTGAGTCAGGGAATCCGAGCCAGTTTCCGTAGTCAGCATGCAAATGGGTATGTGGACAAAGGATGGGAGTTTTTTTATCTCAGCGATCATTTCCAGTCCGCTCATCCAGGGCATGTTGATATCAGTGAAGATCAAGGCCGTATCGGGATGGTCATTGAGTTTACTCAATCCATCCCTGCCATCCCCTGCTTCCACGACATGAAGATTGAGTCCTGCTAGGTGGCTCACAACCAGTCGACGTGCCGTAACAGAGTCATCGACGACGAGGATTTTTTTACTCATATTTTTCAACCCATTGCTTCGCTGTTGTTTAATGATACCAGTTTAACTGCGTGGATCAAGGGCATCTCGCAATGCATCACCCATCAAATTTAAGGCCATGACCAGGAGAAAGATTGCAAGTCCCGGAATCAGGGCTAAATGAGTTGCCTGATCCAATTCAACTTGCGATGCCTGGCCCAAGAGCCCACCCCAGGTTAGTGCGGTGTCTCTCGCACCAAACCCCAAAAAGCTTAAACCCGCTTCCACAATGATAACGCCGGAGAGAGAAAAAGTTGCATGCACGACAAGTGGGGAAAGAATCGCCGGAAAGATGTGCTTGAAAATGAGTCGACCTCCACTCGCCCCAAGCGCCCGGCTGGCCAGAACGAACTCACGTTCGCGAACGGAAAGCACCTGGCCACGGACAAGACGTGCGGTGCTGGTCCAGCCCGTGGCAGCTATAGAGAAGACCACTGTATAGAAGCTGGGCCCCATGATAGCGGTTAAAGTAAGGGCCAGAAGGATCCCTGGAAAGGCCATGAAAACATCCACAAGGCGCATGAGCACAAGGTCAAACCAACCGCGGAAATAACCACTGACAAGACCTAAAAGACTGCCAATGCCGAGTGATAGCGCAACCGTCAAAAAGGCGACATAAAGCGAAATGCGCGAGCCATAAAGCATTTGGGTCAATATGTCCTGACCGTCCATATCACAGCCCAAGAGGTGCTGAGCATTGGGAGTGCAGAGTCGGTCGACCAGCTCTGCCTCACCGAGAGGATAAGGAGCCACCCAAGGCGCGATCAAGGCTGCGATAAAGGTTGCTGTCAGAATGAAAAAGCCAAAGATAAAGCGCGGATTGCGGCCTAGCTTGCCGATCATCCGTTGCATGGGACTGCGGGAAATGGAAAGCCTATCAGCGGCTGTGCTCGTCATACCGAATCCTTTCTCCTTGCCTGTTGACTCATTTACGCACTGGGACGGATGCGAGGATCGACCCAGGAGTAGGTGAGGTCAGTCAGCAAGTTTACCAGTAGATAAGAGAAAGAAAAAAGCAGAACGCAGCCCTGGATCAGCGGATAATCGCGATTGTTAATGGCCTCAATCAAAAGACTGCCAAGCCCAGGCCAATCAAAGATTCTTTCGGTAACAATTGCACCGGTCAATAGCACCCCGAATTGAAGGCCGATTACGGTGACGAGAGGCAGCGATGCATTGCGAAAGGCATGATTCATGATGACGCGCAACTCGGAACAGCCTTTCGCTCGGGCCGTACGAACGAAATCTTCCCGTAAAGTGTCCAGCATAGAATTGCGGGTCATCCGACTCAGAGCCGCTGCTAGCGCTGTTCCCATCGACAGTGCGGGAAGGATATAACTGTCCCAACCCGATCGCTCCGAGACCGGCAGCCAACCGAGCTTGACGGCAAAAAGCAGAATCAGCAAAGGCCCTAGCCAGAAGGTTGGAATAGCCACGCCGGACACCGCAAAGCTCATGGCCGCAAAATCAATGGGGGTGCCTGCCTTGACGGAGCTGAGAACGCCGAGTGGTATGGAGATGATTAAGGCAATACCAAGAGCGCAGAGTGCCAGCTCGATGGTGGCTGGAATTCTTTCCAGCAAGAGATCGGTGACTTCTCTTTTGTAGATCAGACTCGACCCAAGATCGCCGCTAAAGACTGACTTGATGTAACGAACCACCTGCTGTCCTACGGGCAAATCCAAGGACAGAGCGTGCCGCATAGCTTCCTTGTCCTCATGGGTGGCATAATCCCCAAGCATGGCGTCGATAGGATCGCCAGGAACCAGATGGATCATCAGAGTGACGATCACGATGACACCCAAAGCCACAGGTATCAAACTTAGAATACGTTTGGCAAAGAACAGCAGCACAGGGACTCCTAATTGGCAAAGAAAGCCTGAGTCAAAGCTGAATATCGACCGTCCGCATAAAGAGAAAAACCCTTGAGCGAACGATTGACCACGGCGAAGTTATCTTCGTGCCAGAGGAATACATAGGGCAGATCTTTATCCAGTAGCTGCTGAGCTTCCTGGTAGATTTTTACTCTTTGTTCCGGGTTGCTGGTTATTTTACCTTTTTCCAGTATTTCGTCCAATTTTGGATTGCTATACCAGCCTCGATTGCCACCATGAGGGGGGAAGCTTTCGCTGGCGAAGGCGTGGCGATAGATATCTGGATCTTTAAAACCCACCCAAGTGAGACTCCAGAGTTGCACTCGACCAGCATCGACATCCTGCTTGAATCGGCCCCATTCCATGGGTTCCACAGTGACTTTTATCCCAATCTTTTTAAGCTGCGAGGCGATGGCTTTGGCAATGCTGATGCGAGTCACATCCGTGGTGGTTTTGTAGCTCAACTCTAGCCGCACAGCGCCTTTCTTTTTAAAGCCGGCATCGTCCAAAAGTTTTTCCGCTTTGACCAAATCTAAGCCACGGGCTTTAAGAGATTTATCGTAGAACGGAGAGTCATCTGGTAAAAGTGTAGTGGCGGGCTTAGCCATACCACCGAGGATAATGTCAATAATTTCCTGACGATTGATGGCGTATGCAATGGCTTCGCGAACGGCTGGATTACCTGCTAATTTGTCCCTTATGTTGAAACCGAGATAGGTAGTTTTCAGGCCCGGACGTTTCAAAACATCCAGTTGTGGGCTTTTCTTTTCTATACCTTTCAAAGCATCGCGGCTGATACTATTCTGTACCAGATCCAATTCTCCGGTCTGCAATTTAGCAAATCGAGTCTTCTCATTTTTAACTATTTTGATTTCAATCTGTTTGAGTCGCAGCTTTGGTGTCCCTGCATAGTGCGAATTTGCCTCGAGGATGATGCCATTTACATCGGTGCTCTTGATATGATAAGGGCCGCAGCTTGGGCTTTTTAAAGGATCATAGTCCAGAGTTTTTGCGAGTCTTTCAGGCAGGATGCCGACGACCAGATTGCCAATAAAACTGGCATCAGGTTCCTTTAAGGTGAACAGCAGAGACTTCCCTTGAACTTGCACACTTGTCACTTGACTAAAGGAAGGACTCCGCGCCAGAATTTTATCTGTCAGCAGCGATTGATAGGTGGCAGCCACATCATTCAGAGTAACGGGTGTGCCGTCGCTAAATTTCACGTTTTCTTTTAGAGTAATTTCCAAAGTCTTGGCGGTCTTCCATTGGGGAGCTTTGGCCGCAATCCCAGGTATAGGGCGTCCTTCTGAATCGAAGGTCATAAGGCTGCAATGAATCAAATCTTCCACATACTGACTGTTCGCATCCACACTTTGACGGGGATCGAAGGTGCGGATAGAATCTTCAAAAGCGAGGTTGATGCTGGTTCGTTCGGCAGCAGACAGAGCATAGGGTATCAGTGTTGGGAAACTAAAGCCGACGATGACTGGCCAAACTTTGACCGCTCGATCCCATGCGGTGACGCTGCGCATACTTACCTCTCTCTTGTTCCAGACTCCGAACCTTATACTACACAAAATGGCAAAATTAAGGGAGAATTTGTCGTTCGCAGCCAAGGCTCCTGGGATAAAGACCAGTTGTTGATGAGGCCTACTTGTCGGTATAATTTCCGGTAAAGCTTGGCGAAAATAGGCTTAAGGGTAAAATCTTCTTGGGATCGCTCAAGTTTTCCCTCCAAATGTTCGATGATTAACCTTGACGAGAGGCGGTCTGCTAGGGCAGAGGATATTGTACACAAGGATTGCCATTTCTCCGGAAGGGTTCCCTGGAACCCGTGCAAGCCCCTTCAAAAGTAGTGAGACAGCGTTCCGCCAAACCCCTGTTTGGTTCCCAGTCGCTAGCCGATATTTCTCAGGTTTAAACCAGGAATTCGGGCTCATGACCGTGCGTGGCCTTTTGATATCGAGAGTGGCTTCTGTTCGCAATCGTAGCGCAAGACCTTAAAGAGCGTATACCCGTGGTTCCCATAGGGTGCTCGACAACAACGTTTGGAGATAGAATCGAATGGCGGAAAAGGTGAAAGCAAAAAAGGCTAAGACCCAAAGCAAAAAAGCCAGTCCTAAAACTCGCAAAAGCGATGTCGTGATGAAGCAGGAAGAGGAAGTCCTCGAGCCTGTGATCAAGCGCAACAAGACTGGCAAAATTCTCACCCGATCCAATCAGAAAGAGGCTCCTGAAGTCAGCGACAACGTTGCATTCGACGATGAGCTGGACGATAGTGGTGAGCTGCCCCCCCTCGAGCAAAAATTCACTAGCTCCGAATCGATTGTGCCCAATGTCAGTCCTAAGATTATCGATACGGGGAAACCTCGCAGCAATCCTGAGAACACTGAGCAGCTGCATGTTAAGCTGTCGAAGTCATTGATCCGCAAATTGCGTGAACAGGCTGCCGATGAAGGCATTGCCTTGGATGAATTTGTGACAGAGTTACTATCCGAAAGCGTCGTTCTGCGCGCATGGGAAATCGTTGAGCGCAAGAATCAGATGAAAGGCGGCTCACAGCCAATGGGTAATAACCGGAGTACCGGTCCCCAGCAGCAGAACCGAAACAATAATCAGCAGCAGGGACAGCGAAATACTAAAGGCCATCGTGGTATGAACCACAGCCGCTACCAGAATATTATGGAAGATAAAGGTGCTTTCATGGAGTACGTTCGGGGACAAGAGCGGACACGTCGCTGAAATATACTCGAGTATGGGACCGGCTCCCCATGACAAGATCGGTAAGGAAGCCGGTTAGCAGTGGAGGAAATGTCTAATAAAAGACACTCACCTCCGTGCTACTAGTGCAGTCGAAAAACACCACAGCACCACCTCCTTTCCTAGGCATATAGCCTATAGGACCATTTCGAACCGCGGTTTATCCGTCTGGCCAGAGGGTCCTATTTTTATTTTAGCATCACTCCTTGAAAGCATGAAAGATGACTAGATGGCGTGGGGTGCTTTTTGTTGCCCGACTTCAAACTTTTAAAAAGAACTGCTCTCGGTAAAATCGCAATTCGTTGATGCTTTCGCGAATATCATCTAAGGCGCGATGCTGATTCGTCTTGGCAGGGGCTGCCGGTCCCTGCGGATAC
>JBGSRE010000807.1:0-6623 GCA_041737755.1 Oligoflexus sp. | reverse complement strand
CTGGTTTGGGACGCCAAGCAGAAGAAACTGCATGGCCTCAACGGCAGTGGTCGATCCCCCAAGAGTCTGACGCTGAAAGAATTCCAATCCCGAGGCCTCAAGCAAATTCCCCCGCTCGGTCCGCTCCCTGTCAGCGTCCCTGGCTGCGTTGACGGCTGGTTGGAGCTGCATAAAAAGTTCGGTCGCCTGCCTCTTGCCAAAGTTCTGGAGCCGACTGTCAATTACGCAAGAAAGGGTTTTCCCGTCAGCGAAGTCATCGCCTACTACTGGCAAAGAAACGCGGAAAAATTGCAAAACTATGAAGGTTTCGCCGAGATTTATATGCCGGGCGGCAAGGCGCCACGCAAAGGCGAGATTTTCAAAAATCCCGGCTTGGCTGATACCCTGGAAGGAATCGGTAAAAAAGGTCGTGAAGGTTTTTATACAGGTCCTGTCGCTCGCTCTATTGCCGATTACATGAAACGCCAGGGCGGGTTTCTCAGTTATGAGGATTTGGCCAGCCATCGATCCGAATGGGTCGAACCACTGAGCACCAGTTACCGAGGCTATGATGTTTGGCAACTTCCACCCAATAGTCAGGGTCTGGCCACGCTGCAGATGCTCAATCTCTTAGAACTCTTCGATATCAAATCGATGGGCTACGATAGCCCTGAATATCTGCACACCCTTATCGAAACGACCAAGCTAGCCTTCGCCGATCGGGCGCAATACTACGCTGATCCTGCTTTTGCTAAACAGCCGATTCAGGGTCTGCTCAGCAAGGCTTATGCGAAAGAACGCAAAAAACTTATTCAGCAAAAGGCGGCTCAGCAAGTCGCCTCGGGTGAAAGCATTTTGAATCAGGGCGATACCGTTTATCTGACCGTTGCCGATCAAGACGGCAACATGGTGTCGCTGATTCAAAGCAACTTTCGCGGGATGGGATCGGGCATGACACCTGGCAAATTGGGTTTTGTTTTGCAGGATCGAGGCGAACTCTTCAGCCTCAATCCAGAGCATCCGAACGTCTATGCTCCAGGCAAACGTCCCTTTCAGACTATTATTCCAGGGTTTGTGACCAAAGATGGTCAGCCTTATCTGAGCTTCGGGGTCATGGGTGGCTCGATGCAGCCGCAGGGTCAGGTGCAGATCCTAGTGAATATGATTGATTTCGGCATGAACTTGCAGGAAGCGGGTGATGTGGCCAGAGTCTATGTTTCAGGAACCAACGAACCGACCGGTGAAGTGATGAAGGACGGCGGCCAGGTGGCTCTGGAATCCGGCTTTTCGCAGACCACCGTCAGTGGGCTCAGTAAGTTGGGACACAAAGTGGTTCCTGGTAAAGGCGAATTTGGTGGCTACCAGGCGATCCTCTGGGATGCGAAGAATAAGGTCTATGTCGGCGCCTCCGAATCCAGGAAGGATGGGTATGCTGGCGGATATTGAAGGAGATGGCAGATGGATCTGGCGTTTGTTCCGCCAAAGACTTCTTAGGCTCAGGGGCATCAATACCGCCGACCCCATTTGAACATAGCCACGCCGCGATTTTTCTGCGTCGCTTCGTCCGTTTCCGCACCTGTTTCAAAGGACCAATTTTCCGTCAAACGCTTGCGCAAAGCAATCGATTGACGGGCTCCCTCTAGATCGGACCCGACCATAAGGGAAAGACCAGGGCCGACTCGAAGTCGGGCCCGAAACAGTCCCGTATAGGGATTGTAGCCGACACTATCGATCGGGGTGGAAGCCAGATAATACATGGAAAGCAAACCAATCGCGCCATCGACCATAGCCGCCCGCGTTTCCTCAACGGATCGAAGATTTTCATCATCCAGTGCTTGCGCATTGCCACCAAATAGAATCATGGAAAGCAGTTCCGTCGAGGCCCGCGGTGGTTGACTTTCCAGGACATAGAACGGCCGATTGATGGCGCCTGACAGTTTTAAACTAATCTTCACATCCGGATTATTAAATTCCACTAGGCCATCGAGCATGGGCTGCGGCTCATTTTCCAAAAGCAAAAGCCGCAGGTGATGGACGAAAGCTTTTTTCTTTAAGAAGCTCACGTCGTAGCGTTCAATCGCAATGGATCCTGTGGGTTTGACGATGTCCCCTTGCAGGAATACATCAAAGCTGATGGGTATTGGATTTTTGGTTAAGGTCGTCACCAAAGTCAAAGGCCGCTCGGGTGGCGTTGTGATATGAATATCGAGCTCGACAGGCAAAGGCGTTGGCTGATCTCCCTCATCCACTCGCTCATCCGGCTTACTCATGCGCTTATCCGGAAAAATTTGCGGCACCGTCCCATTCAATGCCAATTGAGGCAGTTCAAAGGTGACCTTGTTCAGGCCAATATTGAGGCGAATCAGTGGCTTCTTATCGTTTTGCTTTTCTATCACACCTTCTGCCGTCACAAACAGCGATTGAGCTTCTGATGCCAACTCAGTGCCGCATTTCATCGGTAAATAAATCGTCTCGCCCATTCGGGAGATACGGCCCTGAAAATCGCAGGAGATGCGGCCATCTAAAGTATTGAATGGCGCTGGAATCGAAAACTCGGTCCGTGTCAGGCGTTTCACGATAGGCTGAAATCGATCCACACTTATCTGCGAGTCAGCCTCCACGACAGCAGTCAATTCTTTCAAGCCACCGAAGACCCGGCCATTGATTTTCACCTGGGTCGAACTTCGCAGCGTATAGTAGGCGTTGCGTAAAGGAGTGAGAGCGATACTCAAGGGTGCAGCAAACGAAGGATTTTTATCCCAGTTGGCGATACTGATCGGCCCCTTGATAGAAAACTGCAAGCGGGTGGGCAGCATATCCTGGAAAGGTTCTTCGGCCGCCGCCGGCACTCGCGTCAAAGCTACCGAACAGTTGAGATTGGATTGCAGGAAAGGTTTGGCTTTTTGCTTAAGATGACCACTCCATTCACAGCTGTTTACTTCCACCAAACGCAGCATATCGAAAGGATGGGCAGCCGAGCCACTCAACTTTAATCCAAATCGCTGCTGATCCCATTGACCCGAAGCTTTGAGCAGCTGTCGCTGGGATCCAAAGTTCGACACCAGATCCAAACGGAACTTCGCCTTGTCTTCTGTCTCGACCTGCAAGTCACTCGACACTTGCAGTTTGCCTAATTTGATGAGGCTCGCCTGGGCCTTGAGTACAGCTGACAGAGGTAAAATGGTATTGCCCTCGGCAAGGTTTAGAGTCACATCCAGGCTGCCCTGCCTGATCGGCAAACCCTTGACGCGATCAAAACGTCCACCCAACACCCATCGACGCGGCGTGATTTTTTGCAGGTTCACATAGATTTGCGCCTGCATTTTTGGTTCATTGGGCCTCTCTATTGTGAAATCTTTAAGTCCCAGACGAATCGGTTCGAATCGAGTATTGCGGGCCCTTTCGAACCAAATGGGATCCAACTGGAAGGGCTCATCAGCGGCACGCGGATCCGGTGGCGGCAACTGCAAGGCGAATGTCGCTCCATGCACATCAATTGGTCCAATTGAAGTAATTCCGTAGGTTTTGGGATGAATATTCACTTCCAGCTCCAGATCCAGTTCTGGAATCTCGGTCTTTAGTAGGTCTTTCTTCACCACCTTAAGTTCGGTGCTGCGTAGAATAATCTGTCTCTCATAGAAACTATTCAAGCGATAGATACTCAATTCCATGGACTTAAAACTGATGTCGTAATCAAATCGCCTAAGAACTTCTTCAGCGGCAAATCGCAGAGCTTTTTCCGGTATCGTAATTTCAGGCTTTCTCAATTCGAAGAACAA
The DNA here is from genome assembly GCA_041737755.1 of Oligoflexus sp. Taxonomy (GTDB): domain Bacteria; phylum Bdellovibrionota_B; class Oligoflexia; order Oligoflexales; family Oligoflexaceae; genus Oligoflexus. The sequence continues at coordinate 2,865 of JBGSRE010000807.1, read as the reverse complement.
AAATCCAACGACCACCATCGCCAGGAGGAAGATGCTGAGCAATATTCCCGCTAAGAGTTTTAGAATTCCACTTAGGATTTTCATTAGAATTGCTCTCCAATGCTAAAGTAGAATTGTGTGCTCGCAAGTTTTTCGTAAGCTTCAATGTCTTTTCCCGACACAAAACCCTGCCCAATCGATCCGCGAAGAACACCGATAGGCGATTCCCAGCGCAGCCCCAGTCCGGGTGACCAGAACATGCGCGGATCCAATTTCAAAGCTTCTTCCCCCAGCCATCCCCAATCGCTAAACACGATAGGTTGCAAGCGATAGGGCAAACTATTATTCAGCCGCAACTCAGCGCCAAGATAAACTTTGGTCAAGGCTCCTGTCCCTTCATTCGGCAAAGATTTACGGGCGAATCCCCGCATTTCATCCGATCCCCCCAGAAAATATTTGAAGGAAGGAGGCAGATCTTCTGGATTCGTCCCAGGCCCTGGACGCGTCGCGGCGAAGCTACCTCGAAGGCCAAAGATCCAGATTTCTGGCTCCAGGCTTAGGACATTCCAAAGACTTGTGAAACTGGCTGTATAAGTCGTGGCCGAAACATCCGAACCCGATCCTTTGTCACTGGTCGAACCAAACAAGTTAAACTGATAGCCGGACTGTGGGCTCAGCTTAAAATATTCAAAAAGATGACTCTGGCCGCCCACACCTAGGTCCAGAGTCAAGATCCGCGCTGTACGAGGACCATCCCCCCGCACTGTCGATTCAAATTGCAAGGAAGGTCCCAGATAGATATCGCCCCTTATTCCTGCGACGTCCCCCATCCAAGCCGGCGCAAAGACTGCTTTGATCGAGCGCGATTCATAGCGTTGTTCAAATTCTCTTTGAATGCGCAAATAGGATTTCAAATAGTGCTGGGAGGGAACTGGCAAATAGAACCAGTCCAAAGCCCCTAGTAATTTTTGAGTTCGATAGGCAATGGTCGAGGAAAGATCGAGCAACGAAGCCGTTTCCGATAGACGACTGTTCCGCCAGGAGCCTCTTATGGTGAAATAATTTTCCGAGTCAAAACCAAAGCCAAAGCTCACCAAGCGAGGTTTGCCAGGCATAATGAGCTGATCGACCCACCCCAGTTCTTTGCAGTTGGGACTGTACTGCGAATTAATGACGATCTGTGAGTTCTTCAAGCGGTCGGCAGAAATTTCTAAAAGCATAGAATTGTAGCGATCACCTAAGGTATAGGCGCGATAGCGATCCAGCATGCCACCGCGCACACCGGGAATGGGATCCGCTTCGACTTTTTCTATAGTCCAGAGTTCGCCAGGATAGATTTCGACATCCACATCGCCCGTTTCCGGATCACCAAAGGTTTTAATATGGGCACAGGGATAACCCAGGCGGCTCATCTTCACCGAAGCCCAGCTTTCAATTGTGTTCAATTCTGCGGGTGTCAGCGGCCTTCCCCTGGGTAGCCAGAAGTTGTCGATACCCAATTCGGGCATGTCCTGTTTTAAACGCAAACTGCGGATAAGAGTGGGTTGACCCGGTTTGACATAAAGCGTATCGCCCGTCATTTTCATGGTTGGTTTGTGATAACCACGCGCCGCAAGAAAATTCAGCATGTGATACTGCGCCTGGCGCAAAGGAATATTTTCCCAAGATTTAACCCCTGGGCTTCCACACAGCAAACGCTTTTCTGTGTCGGTAAAATTCAATTCATATTCGTAATCAACCACGACAGTGGGACAAAGCTTTTGAACCTCTTGAGCCTCTTCCTCTTTCGCAAAGGCTGAACATTGCCAAAACAAAAAGCTCGTCACTAGCATCCAAGTAAACCGCACTGCTTGTCCTATCGTAAAAGGGTAGATCTGGGCTGTCCTGATGTCGGCAGAGAATTTTCAGACGATTTATACCCCAAGCCTTGGCGCGGAGCTTGGCCTGTAGGCGGCCGCGATGCAAGCTTCGAATGCAGCCAGAACTATGCAAAAAAGAAAGCCGCAGCACCGATTAGTCAGAATGACTCACAAAAGAACATCATCCGAGGGAAATGCCGAAAAGAAAGGCTTGAAAACTTTAGTATGCCGGAGAAATGCCACAATGGCGGCACCTAGAATCCTGCAGACTGTCCCTTTTCAACGAGACAGTCGATGCGTCATAAAAACAATAATCCCTCATTAAGGAGCGGAATCTAGCGCTGCTTTCAAGTAGCTTCCCAGAGTCGACTGACCTTTTTGACTAGGATGAAAGCAGTCGAAAGCCAACTCATCCGCTAGGATTTTCCACTGTAAAATGCCGCTGGCGAAACTTACGTTGACACCCTTCTCTTGGAGATTCTGAAAGGCCGCTTGAATCCCCTGATTGATCCCTTGCAGGCGCGCTTCTGCATCCGGGGCATAGACGTTCTTACAAAATTGTTCGCGAAATTTACGACAGCTGAGTTCTTCGCCAGTGATTTGACTGACGGTTGGTCCATAGGTGAAATCAATCGCAGCCAACTGCGTGACCGGAGGCGAAGGTGCGATAATCAGTCGCGCTTTAGGTGCCGTGAGGTGTATGGCTTCCAGCTGTTCTTTCATAGTCTCACTGATAATTTCCACCGAGGTATCGGAGCAAAAATCATTGCCACCCAAAGCCACCAGAATATAATCCGGCTTGCGCTTGATGATATTCGTTTCTTCCGTTTGCCAGCGGGCAATCATCTGTGGAATATCGGCTGATTTTGCGCCGAACCGAGCCAGACTCACGACCCCAACATCGGCGGCTGCTACGTTGGTCTGAGCCGCGATCGCCTGGCGAATTCCATAGTCTTTATCGGTCGTCGAAGCAGCAAGGTCTTGATGGGCCAGTTCGGCTTGAAAACTTGCGGCATTGTAGCTTCCA
>JBGSRE010000805.1:0-7443 GCA_041737755.1 Oligoflexus sp. | reverse complement strand
CGCTTGGGACCTGGATCTATCGGGTGATATGCAGGATCTTATGAACCGCCAGGGTTTGAACTTAACAAGGCTCCTGCGTCTTGGCGCAGAATTCGGCAAAAGTTTCTACGGCAAGGACCATGATATCGGGGTTTCGGCTGGTGTTCGTGAGGGCTACCTCACGGCTGGGGCCTTTCTTGATGTTTGGGTTTTTCGACTCGATATCGCCAATTATGCGGTGGAATTGGGTGAAACTCCGGGGCAACGCATGGATCGTCGCTGGGCTCTTACTTTGCAATCCACCATGAGCTTTTGAGGAGGGATCCTATGCTGCTTCGTCTTCTACTCGGGCTCAACTTTTGCTTTTTACTGACGGCCTGTGATTTTAATCTCTATCAGTCGCTGGTCCCGCCGAAAGGCGATGCAGCCTTGCTGGAAGAGGCTCGCATCCAAGTCGATGAACAGGATTACGCTGCGGCTTTGAAAAGCCTTAGCCAAATAAAACGTGATAGCAACGATGTTCGGTTGCTCCGCAGCGCTGCAAGACTGGGTCTTTCTGGTCTGAGCATGTGGTCCATCCTTACCGACGTCGTCGATGGCGATGGCTTTGAAAGTTCCTCAGGCAATGGGGTAGACAATTTCTTTGATCAGATTTCGGGCGCCGTGGTTGGGGAAGGGGAAACTCGTGTGCTTCGACTTGCCGCTCTGCAAGAAAGTGTCTCCGATCTTTTGACTTCGCCCGATGCCTCGTCGAGCCGGGTGAAAAATTTGGCCTGCTTTTTGGCTGGTATCATGGCTGTACCCACCATTGCTGATGCAACGACTGCGATTGCAGGGACGACGACAGCTCTTTCGGCGCTGGCAGCGAGCACTGATATCAACAATCCCGCGGCCCAGTGCCCCGATTTATCGAGTTTGAATAGCAATCTCAGCACCGTGGCCAGTGTTCAAACCAATTTTAACCTTATCCTGGCAGCGACCAAAGATTGCAAGTTGCTCGATGTGACAGGCACTGGCAGCGAGCTGAATGCTATCGAAACTCAATTGGCAAAATTCAATCAAAATGCCGATGCCGGTTGCTCGGCAACTCCTGCCTGTGGATCCGGCGATGTCTGCAAGGCGCTCGGACTGGAATGTGTATTTGATGCCCTCAATTCGGGAAGCGATATCTCAACGGCGCAGGACGGAGTGGTCACAAAATGTGAATTGGTTCAGAACTGCCTGACGGCTGGCACCTGTTTTTAATCCACAGATAAAGGTGAGCGTTCTATGGCAGAAAAGAATTGCATGATCATCGCCGAAGATAGCCGAACCATTCGCGAACAGCTGATCTTCTTCCTGAAAATTCCGGATGTCGAAGTGCTTCCGGCTGAAGATGGTGTTGAAGCTTTAGAGATTTTTGATGCGAATCGAGACCGGGTCAAACTCGTTCTTACCGATATTCATATGCCACGCATGGAAGGCTTGGAATTGGCACGGATTCTACGCAGCGATCGCGACTATAAGGGTCCCATTATAGTCCTGACCCAGGAGGGGGATAATGCGATGATTCGTAAAGCCAAGACCATTGGCGTCAATGGTTGGCTGATCAAGCCATTCAAAGGGGAAGAGCTGCTCCAGATTATCCTGCGGCTGATCAAAGAGCCGGAAAAAGGCAAGGAGCTCAGCTGAGCTCCCTCCCAAATTTTGACTTTTTCTCTAATTTTTTAGGGCGTGATTTTAAAGAGACTGACCTCGACCTTGGCATTCACGGGCAGAGTGGTGAAACTCAAAAGCCCTTGGTCGATTGAAAAGTCCTTGCTTTCGGTGCCGTTGATTGCCACTTGCCATCGGTACTGACTCAGGTCGAGATCCAAAGGACCAAGCTCAAAACTATTCTGGTGATCCGCCGCATAGGTGAAGCTGATCAGCACCCCTTCGTTGGCACTGAAGGAACAGCGGCTCATATCCACCGCACTGCCATTCAAAGTCAGCAGCGAGGCATCACAGACGCCCGACTTCAGACCCTTGACCTTCAGACTGTCTTCGAGAATGCTGCGACCGAGATCCACCAAAAGGCTTTTGCTGCCCATAGCTGGATAGACGACGAGCACATCGCGAAGAGCCGTGAACTGCTGCAAAGGAAAGACGATTTCATCCCCATCGACGGTGACGGCGATCGGCCGCTTGGTTTTCGCATCATAAACCCGAACCTGGTTGCGCATCTCAGCAGCAGCATAGATCGGATAACGAAGTTTCGGTTCCAGCTGCTGATCGAAGCTGATGCTCACCACAGCTTGATCCTTGGGAGACTGGTTCATGCGGACCAAGCCGGTCGCGGTACTGTAGGTGAAAGCAGTCGTTGCGGTTCCATCCACGCTCACCCTTACCGATGTTGGCTTGGCCGAAGTTCCGATACGGAAGTCGGCTTTCAGCTCGCCCGCCTTGCGATAGACAGCTTTGATTTCATAGACCATGGGAGCGTTGTTAAAGCGCACACTGCGAGCTCCCGCATCGTAGGTATAGCTGGTGGTGGCTGCACCATCCAAGTACACCTGAAGGGCTGAGGCATCCGCGGCGTTGGCCAGAAAGAACTCATTTTTGGGTGGCTCATTGCTGAACTCATAGCTGACTTTGATCGCTGCTCCGGCGGCCGGAGGCTGAGTGAATTCAAGAACATTGCCGCTCAGCTTATAGCCGGAACTTTGCAGTTGGTTGTTGACATAGACCTTGAGTGAGCGAGCATAGGGTGCATACTGCAGGGCAAACTGAGTTTTCAGAATCACACTCAAGTCGAGACTGATAGCGCGTAAGGTGTTGGAATAGTCCGCATCACAGATCGATCCATAGCTGCCGCCCGTTCTTTGAATGGCCTCGGCATAAACCGAAGCTCGATTCAAAGCCGTATTGCAGGCACTCTTCGCGACACTTGGATGCCAAATCAAGCCATAGGTTCGAGCGTTGGTTCCGACCTGGCGGATACCTTTGAGGTAATTCACCAGATAGTCAGCCTTGGCCCATTCATCGGAGCCGCAATCCCCACCATTAGAAGAGCAGTTATCTTCATCACTGATGATAAGCACCGCCACGGTTGAATTGCTTCGCAGCCAGGAACCGCTTTGATTGCATTCCCCTTTCAAGCCATTGACTGCCTGCAAGATCCCGCGTTCGTTACCGCTGCCCTGAATGCCTGCGGATACCGCTTTAGCAAACAGCTGCTCCGGATTTTGGTCGCCTTTGCGAATGAGGCCGCGCAAACAACCATCTTTAGGGTCGGTCGTGACCACCCCAATCTTCCAATCCGAGTCCTTGACATAAGTCAGGAGCGGCAGGAGTTTGCCACTGAGGTTGGTTTGCTCCACATCCATCGATCCTGAGTTATCAACCACGACCAAGACATCCAAAAGACCAGATGCACTGGCGCTTTGCGCAAAGTTTTCTGTTTTGGAAAGCTGATCGGTACCTTGCAAGAAGGCTTCTGTCACCACGGGTCGGTTCACCTGGTTAAAGTCCAGTTTGCTGCTAAGCAGATTGTTATCCATTTTAAAGCGCTGCTGGATTTCGCCTCCAGAAACATCCAAAGCAAGGCTGCCGGCAGCCAGTGTGGAAGCCTGGAAGGACCATCGAGCGACCGCAACTGCTGGCAGTTCGGGACCATCCTCACCCCGGTCGGCGGCCGTCTGGTCGTCTTGGGCGGGATCAAGATCGGTACTTCCCTGCGAGTTTTCGGCGCTGGCGTCCTCGGAACTGTAAGGATCCGCTTGCCCGATCGGCAGCAGCGTTTCGCGAAAGGCTGGTGGGGGATTGTCACATCCCCCGAGCAAAAGAAGTAAAAGTGGCCCGTGTAACCGAGCACCTCCCAATAACTGGCTGAATTTACTCATGAACTCCTCCTCTAATTGCGGCCCCTTATCGTCCCTGCTCATCCGCTTCGGCTGCTTTAAGTTCCCTGCACCCAATCATACAAAACGGTAAGCGATGCTTGTCGTTTCGACAAATCACACAGGCTACCGTTATGTCTGCATTTTTTCCCAAGGAATAAAACTTGAGCCAATCATCCTTGACGGAAAGTTTGCTTGTGTTCGATGCGTAAGTTTACTTTTGACCGATTGGCCAAAACAGGATTTCAAAGAATATCTATCTGGAATAATTAAAGGAATCGGGCAAATCAAGCGGGGACCGGGGAGGCCCCTCAGGCGAAAAATGGAAATTAGCGAAAAGCACCCATCCGCTTGGCCTGTACCTCCGTTTGGATGAGGGTCCCTAAAAAGCCTAAAGCTCGTTCGTTGAAATTGTGCCAGGGTATAACAAAATCGGCCTGAGTTTTCGAGGGTTCGATAAATTTTTGATACATAGCCTTCACACTGCCCAGATATTGGCCGGCACAGTTTTCAAAGCTTCGTCCGCGTTCCGCCATATCCCGCCCGATACGCCGAACGACCCGCACATCATCTTCCACATCGATGAAGATCTTCAGATCGAAGAGTTTCAAGAGTTCGGGAAAGCACAGCGAAAAGATGCCATCGACAATGATGATACTGCTCGGCTGCAAGCGTTCTGTCTGGGTCGTTCGCGAATGAGTGGCAAAGTCATAGGACGGACGGTCGACAGCCACTCCATTGCGCAAGAGACTGATCTGCTCGTGCAGCAGGTCGCGTTCAATCGCATCGGGATCGTCGAAATTGGTTTTTGCCCGCTGATCCAAAGGAACTTGGGATAGATCACGATAGTAGTGATCGATACTGATGACGAGTGGTCGTTCCACTTCCAATCGATTCCAAAGTCGGCTGACAAAGGTTGTTTTGCCTGAACCTGAACCACCGGAAACAGCCACCATAAACGGGGAAGTCATCAAAATTCTCCTCTTGAGGCGATGCCGCAATGTAAGGGAGTTTGTTGAGAATGGCAACCTCTCGCAGGGGACACTTCAGGAAAAAAACGTACCCCGATGTACGATCGCAATTCTAATTCGTCGCCTGGGCACAAGTCGAATGAGAGATGCGAAAACAGCTTGCCAGCGATAGCCGGTTTCGATAGGTAACCAAAGCTTGTCCGCGATGCGATTTCGCCCACTCCCATTCTTGAAGGAACGCCCATGCTACGCAAGATCCTACTCTGCTTGACTTTTCTCAGTCCCACTGCCTCTCTTTTGGCCAAAACTTTCGAACTAGGCGGCGATCGACCTGCCAAACTCATCACGCCCTTTGGCTATAAGGACAGCAAGTCATATCCATTGGTGGTCCTGCTTCACGGCGTTCGCACCACGGCCGAACAAACCGACCTTTGGCTGGGATTGACAAGGGTCAACGATCGGGCGAATTTTTTACTGCTCATGCCAAACGGCAGCAAAGACTCGACCGGTAATCGCTTCTGGAATGCTACGACGGAATGCTGTGATGATGAAAATTCCGGAGTCGATGACGCCAGCTATCTGGCTGATATCATCAGCGAAGCCAAGAGCCGCTTTGCTGTTGACCCAGCTCGCGTTTATGTCATCGGTCATTCCAATGGCGGATACATGGCCTATACCCTCGCCTGCAGCTATCCTGAACTTGTGCGCGGGGTCGTTTCTATTGCTGGTTCGACTTTCGTCAATGCTGCGGAATGCAAAAATCCTCAGCCACTCAATATCCTGCAGATCCATGGCGACCAGGACAGCACGGTTCCCTTCGACGGCAACGGCCGCTCACCCGGTGCTATTGCAACGACCCAACGTTGGGTCGATATCAACCAGTGCCAGAGCAAAACAGAAGCAGCCGATGCACTCGACCTTGTGCGCGTGAAATGGGAACTCGGCGTTAATAGCCAGGGTCAACCAGGTTTGAATGGCGATTTCTTGGATTTCGTCACCCTGGACTTCAAAAAAGAAACCGATACCACGGTTTGGAGCAATTGCACGGGGGATAGCAAAGTCGGTCTTTGGAAAGTCAAAGGCAGCAACCACGTGCCTTCATTCTTTGGTCAAAGTGTCATTGAAAAAGCTTTGGAATTCGTTCACTGATCGAAGGGCGGCCGGCTCTCGCCGGCCTTTCCTGATGCAAAAAAATCTCCTTGGTCATGACTCCAGATCCTATCAAATAGTATGAAATTGCAAAGGCCTAAGACCGGGATGGCCTGCGCTGGAGTGAACCCATGGGTTCTGTTACGTTTTTGTTTCTAAAAGTTATAAGTGTCTGCAACTGTTGAGCGCCGTCAAATCAACTGAATTGGTCGTTTCAATGAGTTGCAGCTTTTGAAAAAGCAAACGCAACAGACCCCTCCGAGCCCATACAAATATAATGCCCAATATTATTAGCAGCTTAAAAAAATAAGTGAAGTCATGACTGTTATGATTTAAATTAAGTCATAACTGTTATTTTGTTTGCCGATAAGATGAGGAGGGATTTAAGGTGAGGGTCACATGGGATGGCAGCAAGAGCCAACGGTTAAAAAGGGATCGTGGTACAAGCTTTGAAGAAGTTCAGGAGCTGTTTTCTCGTCCCTATGTAATGCAGCAAAAAAACGATGACCCGGAGCAATATAAAGCAATCGGCCTTGTTCGAGGCAAGTTGATCACTCTCATTGTCGAAGTCAGACAAGATGATGATGGCGAATATGAGCACTTTGTCACTCTCTGGAAATCCACGAAAGGGGAGGTTAAAATTTATGAAGAAAATGTCTAAGAAGAGCAGAAAGAAAGCAAGCATTGAAGAACTTGAAAAAATGGCCGTAGAGGGGCAAGAGACAAGTCAATTCTTTGGAAAACCCAAAAGGATGCCGCCCAGGGAAACGCAAAAAATGCAAACCGCTGGAGAGATTGTGAAGGTGAACGTCGATCTCACCTCACCTTTTTTATCTGAGCTGGATGAAATCGCCATTTTCCTCAATGTATCACGCCAATCAGTTATGAAAAACTTTCTTAAGGACGGAGTTGATAGGCATTTTTTGGCCAAGCAAGCCAGACGAAATGGATGATTTACTTTATCCGCCCAGCAGCTGGGAGACGGGCAAGGTTTGTTTGCGAGTTTGCCCGAGCACCCTCTCCCAATATCCATTGATATCAAGGTGTTGGAGTTAATCTCCAACACACATTTCCTTTGGCAGCTGCGAATTGATTGCCGACTCTATCTGGTCGTCGATCAATTTCATCTTCGTCGCTTGGTTACTTACTTTAGAAAAGGAGTCTATCGGAGCTTGCAAGAGCTCATTCTGCATTTGGCAAAAATGGGCGGACACTTGGGGAGGCAGGCAGATTCCCCACCAGGAAATACCGTCATTTGGCTGGGATTGAGCCGTCTCCAGGAATTACGCAAGGGATACGAATTGAGTTGTGGGTAATTGGATTCATGTCTGATCGCTTACGAAGATTGCGGCCATTTAACTGGAATTCCCATTCATAGCCGAAAGCCGTGATGAGCTTTGCATTTTCTACTGCCACTCTACGCGCAGATGCTTGCACTTATGAGTTCGCTTTTTTCTCAAAGTAGATCAGGTCAATATACAAGG
>JBGSRE010000722.1:0-6832 GCA_041737755.1 Oligoflexus sp. | reverse complement strand
GCCGCGTGCATCGCGACTTGAAAAGAATCCGCCGAGACATAGGTATCGGCATCCAAATGACCACCGCCCGCAGCCGAGGCTCGTACTGCCACCAATTGATTTGCCCATTGGGTGCACGCAAAGCTTCTTCATACCGTTTACCAGCCGAACGAGGCGATCCTGCAAGGCGAACCACTTCAAACCAAGGATGATTGGCCAAAGCAGTTAAAAATTGTTGGCCAGCGATTCCTGTGGCGCCGACGACAGCGACTTTTTTCTTGATGCTCATGCTTACGCTCCCCAATACAAAGAGAGGCCTAAAAGGCCTTATAAGAATCCACCTGCTCACGCTGAAACCCTGGGCACCAAGCCCGAACCCACAGCGTCTCGCCAGGAGAATCGACTTTGAAATGCCATAGCAGAGTCCTGACTGGGAATCCAGCCCGGAAAAGATGGTCTGAAGTGGCTTGGCACTGTCCGGTTGTATTAAGCGATGTTTGCTGCAATTTCAGTGTGATTACCCTACAGACCTGCATATCGCTTCGGCTCAAGGAGTAATCGTCCAAATGGATGATGGTATGACTGACTGTCCATGCTCTCCGAGTCCGTTGGGCTATGGAGAGCGCTGGGTAACGGCAGGCGTACAGACTTCTGGATGGCTCGGATGGGAAAAATCCCGGCTCTTGTTGGCTAAACTCGAACAGTTTGCAGAAGGCTTTGCAGATCCTCTTCGCTGTAGCGAAAAAACAGACTTTCCGATTGATCGATACGCCAGAGACCGGCAGGCATGCCGCGCTGTTTTTTAATGTGGGCCTTGCGCGTGATATAACATTCGCCGGCGAGGTCTTCGCGGACTCGTGAAAAATGCAAAGCCAGGATCGCTGCTTCGCGTAAAAGTTGAGTGGGAAGCGCCTGCCGGATATCAGGAGTAATGGGTACAATAACATGAGATCCTGTTACGCCAACCGCATGGAACCAGAAGTCATTGGATCGCGCAGACTTGGTCAGTTCATCATTATCGATGGCGGTTTTGCCGACGAGAATGCTGTGGCCCGTGCTGGACGTATAGGTTTTATAAGGCTTGGAAACTGATTCCGTATTCTGTGCTGTCGGTGCTGTTTGCAGTTCAGGCAATCGATACTTTCGTATCAATTGCTGCAGCTCGGCATCGGTCTTTTGCTCGTTGCGAAGTGCCAGGAGATCGGTTTCTAAGGAATGCAGGTGATGCAGTGCGGTCTCGAGGTGCTTTTGTCCCAATTCACGTCCGCGGCGGGCTTTCTGAAAAGCGGAAAACTTTCTTTCCATATTTTTGCCAACGCTGAGATCAGGATCGAGAGCGATCGTCAATTCTTCATCAAGACCGGTGAGTGCAATTTCCAGCCGGAGTTCAAATGCCTCGGGTTTGACCATCCAGGCATAACTTTGTAAAAGGTTCGCTTCCCTTTCCCAGCGCGTGACTTCCTCCTGACTGGGTATATCTGTCTGGACCTTTTCCAAGGTTTTCTTGCTGGTTTTCAATTTTCTCTTCAGTCTAGCTGCCAGATCTTTTTGTAATTGCGAAATAGCCGGATGCTCCCGATCAGCATGCGACTGCTTTTCTGCATCACCCTCGAGCTTTTGAGCTGCAACGCCCAGCAGTTCACGCATGAGCTGGGGCAAAATATCTGTCATCTTGGAAAATGCCGGAGGCGCTTCACCTTGATGCTTTTTCGTAAAGGTACCCTTCTGCCCGAAACTCACGAAAACGGTATGATCCGGTGCGAGCAGCGAGGCCAAAGGAGGTTTGCTGCCAGCAAGCCGAATCATCCAGGGCTGAACCTGATCTGTGCCACCCAGGAGAGGCAGCCAATGATCACCGCTTATTGCATCATGGAAAATCGATCGGATAGTAAAGCCTGGCAACTGTTTACGCAAAATCTGAATAAAAGCGTGATTGGCATCTGCATCGGAGGGCTTTTCAGCTTGGAGTCGCAGGCCAAAAGAGTGTTGCCTGAGGTCGATGAAAAGGTGGGTTTTTTTGGGCCAAGCAGATTCGTCACGCGAGCCTGAGGGGTTGCATTGAAAAACAATACTGGGATCGCGAGCCACCCAGGTTTTGAGTATGCGAAGTTTATAGAAATGATCCTGCTTATCGTTCATGGTTTTTTCCGTTGGCTTCCTGCCCTTGAGCCGGTGGTTCATGGGGTCTTCTCTTGCGCTTGGGCGGATCGTTGCCGAATGGTGGCGGCTCATCGCCTGGAAGGGAGACAAAGGGATCGATGAATTCATCTTTCATACTTTGGTTGGGATTGTAACCTTCGATGGGTCTGCCGAAGTTGCCAGTGGCCAGTGCAGATTCGCGGAGAGCGTGGGTAATCAATTCCAGCTTGTACATCTCTTCTATAATCCTGCCGTAACGCCGATGGCCAAAGGTAGTCAACTCCTTCTGGCGCAAACCGCGTGAAAATCGATTGGGACTCGGCAGAACCAGAGCAAGGTGAGCTCCATCCTGAATAGTCAGAAGTTCAGGCGTCGTTTGGAAAAAATGATCGGCAGCGGATTGAATGCCAAACACGCCATCACCAAATTCCACCAGATTGATGTACCATTCGAGAATCTCATCTTTGCTGAGTATCCACTCCAGGACGAAGGCTCCCAAGGCTTCCCGAACCTTACGCAAGATGGATTTTTCAGCATCCAGAAAAGCCATTTTCACGACTTGCTGAGTGATTGTCGAGGCTCCACGAGCGTAGCGTTTCTGTTCCATATTAAAGACAATACTGTGCCTAATCTCCTTGAGATCCAGCCCAAAATGCACATAAAAACGCGCATCTTCAGCCACTACGATGGCATTGATAACATGGCGGGAAACGTTTTTGATCGAAACCCAGGATTCCTTGCCCGGTCCGACCAAAAAGGTCTGGGGTCCGGTCTTGGGCCAGCGCACTATGGGAATGGGTCCTTCTTGAAGCTTCCAAACCGGGGGAGTCAGCAAGGCCAAAGCCAGGAAAAGGAGAATCGCACTCCCTGCCAGCGCGCGAGGGAGATAAGCTTTGATTCGGTTCTTGAGCAAAAGACCCATCCTCTTGGCTCCTGGGTTGGATCGTCCGCCATTGGCCGAAGAGGCTAGGCGTAAAGCAGGCTCACGCCCTGGCTTTTAAGGCTGTAAAGCGATTGGCACACGGTATCGTTCAAATCAATTGCAAGTCGTTCAGGTTTGATTCTAACCTGGGCCTTTTCAAAAGCCAATTCCAGAGCGAGGGGAGTTTGCCCAGGATTTTGTTGGATCATATCATGCAGCCTTTGTAAAAGGCGCTGCTGCCGGGACAGAGTTGTGACGTCAAGTTCCATCTGACTCGTCAGTTGGATGGTGGCTTTTTTGATCGCCTGTTTTCGAGCTCGCTCCAGGCTTTCCATTCCGCAGACTCGCACGTTGATACTCATGCCGTCAAAACCTTGCTGAATATTCAGTCTGACGACCACCATCGTCCCAGGTTCGGGACGATTTTCGACCGGCAAATCGCCTTCAAATGCAATGGCTTCCCAACTGCCTGTGTCATCTTCGAGTTGAAAGTAACTCATTTTTTTGCCGGTTTTGGTCAGACGCTCGGAAACACCATTGAGCAGAGCTACAAAATGGACATCCTTTTTACCGATGTTTTTGGCGATATCACCGACGCGCATTTGACCAAAACGCTTGACATCCATCGCATAGCATTCGGTGGGGTGGCCGGAGATAAAGACACCCAGCAATTTCTTTTCTTTTTGCAGCCATTCGATTGGTGAAGCGGGTGTTTCACTGTCGATAGTATTCTCTTCCCAATCGGCTATCTGAGCCTGCTTGGGATCGTCATCAAATTCATCGAAGAGCAAACGCTGGCCCTGATTTCGCGCACTATGATGAGCTTCGCTATAGCGCACCATCTCGGGCAAAAGAATAGTCAAAGTCTGACGTGTTTTACCGAAGCCATCTAAAGCTCCCCCTTGGATGAGCAATTCCAGGGTCTTCTTGCCAACTTTGTGCAGATCCACGCGCTTGGCCAGATCGGTCAGCGAATGGAATTTCCCACCCTGTTTGCGCTCTTTGATCAAGGCCTCGATCGAACTGCCGCCGATGCCTTTAATCGCGGCCAAGCCAAAACCAATGGACTTGGCCTTTGGAACATCGAATTCCAAGAGGCTGCGGTTGATGTCGGGTGGATAGATAGTGAATTTCATGCGCCGACATTCTTCAATGTAGCGCACCAGCTTATCGGTATTGTCCAGATCGCAGGTCATGATTGCAGCCATGAACTGTTCTGGGAAAAAAGTTTTTAGATAGGCTGTTTGATAGCTGACCAGACCGTAGGCTGCGGAATGACTCTTGTTGAAACCATAGGCAGCGAATTTAGCCATCAATTCAAAGATTTCGTCGGCGAGTTTTTCATCAACTTTGTTCTCAAGACTCCCGGACAGAAAGCGGGACTTCTGTTTCGCCATCTCTTCTGGCTTTTTCTTGCCCATCGCGCGTCGCAGCAGATCCGCTTCGCCCAAGGAATAGTTGGCGAGGTTGGCGGCGATTTTCTGGACCTGTTCCTGATAAAGAATAATCCCATAGGTGTCAGCTAGAGTGCTTTGCAAACGTGGATGTAGATACTCAATCTCCTGACGACCATGCTTCCGTTCAATAAAATCATCGACCATGCCGGAGCCCAATGGACCTGGACGGAACAGAGCCACAACAGCGATGATGTCTTCAAAACGGCTCGGCTTCAGCTTGCGCAAAAGGGCCTGCATCCCCGAACTTTCTAGCTGGAAAATACCCACGGAATGAGCCTGCGAAACGAGGTCGTAGACTTCCTTGCGTTCTAGATCAATCGTGTCGATATTGAATTTGGGATCTTTGCTGGCCCGGATGAGTTTCACAGCTCGATCGATCACCGTGAGGGTTTTCAAGCCGAGAAAGTCGAATTTGACTAGACCGACTTTCTCGGCGTTCTTCATTTCGTACTGAGTGATCAAAGAGCCGTCGGGAGCTTTATAAACCGGAACGAGGTTGGCCATGCCGCCATCTGCAATGACCACACCAGCGGCATGCACCGAAGTGTGGCGGCTGAGCCCTTCAATTTTCAAAGCCAAGTCGATCATCTTCTGAATGAGTTCGTCGCGACGACCCTCTTCGAGAATCCGTGGCTCACGGGCCAGGGCATCGCTTAACTTAATATCCAGTTCATTGGGGATGAGTTTGGCAATGCGATCGACCCTGCTGTAACCGATTTCCAAGACCCGTCCCACGTCTCGAATCGCAGCCTTGGCCTTCATCTTACCAAAGGTGGTGATCTGAGCCACGTTATCAGCGCCGTATTTTTGCGTCACATAGCGAATCACTTCATCGCGCCGTTCTTGGCAAAAGTCGACGTCAAAGTCGGGCATGGATACGCGTTCAGGATTCAAAAAACGTTCGAAAATGAGGTTGAATCGCAGTGGGTCCAAGTCGGTAATGCGTAGGGCCCAGGCGGCGACTGAACCTGCTCCCGAACCTCGGCCTGGGCCGACTGGAATATCATTATTCTTGGCCCAGTTGATAAAGTCCTGGACGATCAGAAAGTAGCCGGGAAAACCCATCGAGATTATGACTTCGACTTCGTATTCCAGACGCTTCCAATAATCCTGCTCCTTTTCAGGGGTCAGGGATTTGCCATAAAGCACTCGGCAATGATTCAAGCGATCGGTCAGGCCTTCTTTGGACAGCCGGCGCATAGCATCCGGTTCGGACTCGCCACTGGACAGCTCAAAGCGTGGTAAAAAATATTCGCCGAACTTAAACTCTACATTACAGAGCTCAGCGATCTTTTTTTGATTGCTTAAGGATTCAGGCCACTGACCATATTTTGCCAGCATTTCTTCGTTAGTGAAGATATGAAATTCAGCATTTTGAATGCGGCCTCTTATATGCCGCATGGTGAGTTCGTTCTTAATGCCTGTTAAGACTGCATGCGCTTCGACATCGTCTGGATTAAGATAATGGCTATCAGCCGTTGCAACCAAAGGCAGTTCGAAATAAGCTGCCGCACCCGCGAGAATGGGCAGCAGTCGCTTCTGCTGGGGAATGTTGTTGTCGATCAGCTCGATATAGTAACCGTCTGGTCCAAATATGCTTTTCATGGCTGTGACATGGTCATGCAGAGCCGTCACGATAGGCTGAAGTTCTTCAGAAGGGGCTTGGATTTCCGCCAAAGGGTCTTTGCTATGCTGAGCCAGTAATTCAATGAGGCTGCCGAATTCGCCGCGCAAGCAGCTGGAGAGAGCGATCAGGTCTTGGCTATGGGTAACAAGCGAGTCGTACTTCACAGTAGGAATTAAGTCAGTGCTATCGGCCTGAAGATAAGCGGAGCTCACCACGCGGCAGAGACTATGGTAGCCGACTTTGGAACGAGCCAGGACCACTAAATGATAGGCATCCATGCTGCGCATTTTTGAAAAACCATGCTTGGCCAATTCTCGACTCGCCGGCATGCCTTGCCAATAAATTTCGCTACCCAGGATCGGTTTTATGCCGCTGTCTTTGCATTTTCCGTAAAATTCAATAGCTCCGAACATGTTGCCATGATCGGTAAGAGCCACCGCCTGGTGGCCCATTTTTTTGGCTTTTTTGACGAGGTCAGCAATGCCGATGGCTCCATCCAGCAAGGAATACTCGCTATGGACATGAAGTTGCACGAAATCAGAAGGTGAGCTGGAGTCCAATGGGCAATCCTCGGGAAATAAATAGTCTTCACTTTCGGCAGTTGGCCGAGCTCGATTATACCTGGGTGGAAGCTTACAGCAAGGCGCAGGAACGCCAGTCCGCTACAAAGAGGAGGATGCGACAGCAGCGGCTTTCAAGATTACACCC
>JBGSRE010000709.1:0-13564 GCA_041737755.1 Oligoflexus sp. | reverse complement strand
GTTTTCCCACTTGTCTGTTCTTGCTCGCCCGCTTTAAGTTAAATCTGAGTTAAGCGACAGGTACCGTGAAACAGGGGGAAAGAGGCTTGTTTAGCGAGCACTATCCAATTTAATACGGCTGTCGATTATTACCATATCGACTAACAGGACCTGAGCCGTTCAAAAGATTCTTAAACTTTTAATTGGGGCATCCATGAGACCTGCAAGCCCCCGTTTTTAAGCAAAGAAAAATCGGTTCTGACTATCTATTCAAGCATCGCTATGAAACTGCCGATTTTTAGCTAAAGGTCGAGAGTTATATTGTGACTAGGCCATCGGTAAAGATAGGTGTATAAATGATCAATTTCGGGACATTTACGATTTGTCAGATTGCCGCGAGTTTGCTGCTATGCTTTCTCGTGAGCTGCGGAAGTAAAAATTCCAGGCCACCATTAGACGAATACAGCGGTGGTGTGCACAGAGAAGTCGTCGTCTCCGACCTAGATGTCAATGATCCGAAATCTCCAGGAGGCCCCCAAGGCTATGCGGCATTGACCGTTAGCGAAGCCGAAATCGCTGTTCGCCCGACTGTCGAGTGTGTTCAAGTATCTTTGCTGACTGTCGCCCCTACGACCACGCTCATCGTAAATTGCATAGCATACGGAGCGGCCGGAAACATCGCCCTTCCCGATGAGGGAAAATTTGAATGGGCCTTCGAACCAGGCCCTAACCGAATCACACCGACCCTTTCCGTCATGGACGACAATGGTTCCAGTGCGACCTTTACCTTCAAAGCTCCAGCAAACGCCAACCTTGAGTTGTTCAAGGAGAGCGAGTTTGCACTTCTTCATGCGGCCGATGTCGGGACCTACAAACTCGTATATGGAGCTAGCAAATATAAGTTTGAGGTAAAAAAACATGGCGCAAAGCTTTCTGGACAAAAATGCCTCAATACGATTGGCAATTTGATTAACGTTCGCCAGCTGGAAAGATGGTCAATTGTTACTAATTCGACCATGATGCGATATTTCAGCGGCCCAGCTCCAGAAGCGGATTCCTATGTCCCTCCAAATGTAATAATTGGTGCACAGGGCCGCGCAACCGCGACTTATGAGGGCGGCAACTTTATTCTCCTCCTAGGCGGAGATCTTAAGCATAGAGCCTCAGCTGGCCGTTTTTTGGTCATGGATAGCGCCTCGCTGTCGACCATTGCTACGGCAAAGGCAGTTTTCGCAGGACCATCTGCCATCATTAATGCTCCAGAGGCTCCTATCTTCAGGTTCCGATCTGAACTTGGGCTCTGCGCTCTAGAACGCATCTGAGCTTAGCTGTGAAAAAACGAATAATTTGCTGGAGCTTGATAAATGTATAAACTTTTATTGTTTCACTTGTCGACGATGATGCTCTTCATCTCTTCTTGTAGGGAATCAGAGCCGCCTCGCCTGACCGAAGACAGCCAAACGAGTGTAATTGCATCAGAGGAAAATTTGACGAAGGCTCCTGTACATGCGTCTGAAGACGATGACCCTCTTGAGGTCGAAGTCAAAGACATCACCATAAGCCAAAGCCCCGACATTGTGGCCAAAGAAATCCGCCTTCTTTGCCGGGGGATTGCCAGTCGTGAGACCCCTGAGCTTGGTATTAGCATCGGTTGTCGGCTTAACGATTCGGCTGATCAACGGCTTGCCTCAGGAGCAATAAAAATTGAATTAGCGAGTTTTCGCTTTGAACCTTCGGTTCTACCTCCAGGCCTGAAGTCTATTAAAGAGATCCCACGCGCTCCGAGTGATTGGGACACCATCTTTGACTTCAGCGGCCTCGATCCTTCTCTACTGGCTAGGGCCGCAACCTCAGGTTCTTATACCTATGAAAGGATCAATGAGGCAGGCATCTCTGAAAAGCTGAGATTCAGCCTGACTCAGGCAAATATGGGAATAGAGCCTCTCGACATTTGTCACGGAACCAGAATTGATGGCGTCTGCTATTTTCAGACGAGTAATAGTTGCATGGCAGACTGTAGCGCGCGAGGAGGAATACCCGACATCCGTTTTATCGACCGCTTATCGAACAATCAAACCCTTTGCCGTACAGCGATTGCCAACCTCACGGGTCGCACGGGGTTTCAGTTTACTCTAATCAACGGCGACGCATCCTTTGGTTGCCTTAGCATTTTTGCCAACGGGATGACTACTTTTGCTTCGGGGAATCTACGTATCAATGTAAACTTCCAACCGCTGGATTCAAACTACAAGACCATGTGTGCTTGTGTTCCCCCAGCCAGATAAAGACCGCGTTGAAAACGGACGAGCTTGAGGCTCGTTACCGTGAACTGCAGGCCGAAAGCAAATCATAAAGCACCTTCGCGGATTTATATGATAGTGCCTTTCTTATAAAAAATTCTGCCAGAATTCGAATAGAACACCGGCCTCCTCACCCGTATGCACGAGAATAAAATTTCTCACAACCCCATGACTTTCCGTGTTGCTTAGAAATTTGAAAGTACAAACTCGGTACTGGTTCGCAGGGAAAATATCGAGGACCATACCGTTAACCTTCTGCTGATCAAGTTCAGGGCGACTGATAGCCGCAAGCTTTTGTGAAAGCGCGGTGGAGATTTCAGCAGAGCTCAACTGCTTGCAATTGGAGTCTTCAGAATGGTCGATGAAATCTTCGATTTCGATATAACGATCGTTGATCTCGAAATCATGAGTTTGCGGATCGACAAGAAGGCTTAATCCATAGTCCTGCAACTGTGCCAGTGAGTTTGCAGCATAAAGGCTGACTGGTGCAAGTGCGAGGGCTATCGATATGAAGACGCTAATATGACTTACAGACTTAACCATGCCGTATTCTCCACGAGCAAACTTTGGGCTCTACCTCTACTATGCATTCCTGCAGAAGTCTACCTGTTGGATACCAATATGAGCCGCGCTTCAGCACTATATTTCATGGCTGTATAATTGCTTACGAATCCAAGGAACAAAGTTCCGCTGCTTCAGCCCAGCTCACTTGGTACCAGTGGCTTTGAGTGCGGGATGGGTTGCCTGCATACTGGTTAAGACCCGAAGCGATCACACCCACCACGAGGTAGAGCAGCGACGCACGGAAGAGCTGATCGAGTCTCGAGCGGAGTTGGTACAGTTGATAACCAACGAAATAGCAGAATATA
Organism: Oligoflexus sp.; assembly: GCA_041737755.1. Classification (GTDB taxonomy): domain Bacteria; phylum Bdellovibrionota_B; class Oligoflexia; order Oligoflexales; family Oligoflexaceae; genus Oligoflexus. The sequence goes on along the minus strand of JBGSRE010000709.1, from coordinate 10,416 downwards.
GAGGCCGCAAAGACTTGAGGGATCCGCTGTAAGGCTTTGGGAGTTGCCAGATAACCGGAAGGGAAGAGCATCAAGGCCATGGGCAATGCGACCCACACAAGTCTCCATCGGCTCTCCAGAACCTGAGTCGCAAGTTTGCGGATCCCGGAAGCAACTCGCGTGAAGGTAAGCCCAATATAACGAAGAAATAAGGTCCCTACTTACATGTATAGCAATAAATAGAGAAACCAAAGCTGCATGAGCAGCAGGCTGTTACCCTCTCGCATTGCAAAATGCAATGCAGCATTGCATTTTGCATGAACCATTTGAAATCCTCTTTCATTGTCCCCAAAAAAATATTTTGATTTTAGATACTTAAGATCTATAAGTCTTTGGCATGCACAGTGCTAAGAGCATTGTATCAATGGGGATGGAAATTATGGCTGAAGTAAAAAGGCTACTCTCAATACTCATCGTCGATGACGAACTGAATATTCGAAAAACCCTTGGCATCTGCCTAGAAAGCGAAGGGCACAAAGTAAGCTCCGCTTCCAATCAGCAGGACGCTCTTCTCCTCGCAGGCGAAATCCGCTTTGATCTTGTTTTCCTCGATATCCGTTTGGGTACGGACAACGGCATCGATGTGCTGCCAAAACTTCTGGGCCTCTGTCCTTGGCTGAAAATTATCATGATCACTGCTTACGCGACTGTGGATTCTGCCGTCGAAGCAATGAAGCGAGGCGCCTTCGACTATATCGCGAAACCCTTCACTATCGCCCCGGTCCTCGCCTGCGTAGGCAGAGTTCGCGAAATCCGTAGGCTTGAAGATGAGGTGCGTAGCCTTCAGGAGGAGCTTCAGAAAGGCACTACAGAGGTCGAACTAAAAAGCCACAGCACGATGATGCAAAGAGCAATTGAACTTGCCAGGGAGGTCGCAAACAGCGATGCCACAGTTCTAATTACTGGTGAAAGCGGCACTGGAAAAGGTGTGCTGGCAAAAGCTATTCATATGTGGTCACCCCGCGCAGCGTTACCCTTCGGGGTCATCTCATGCCCTTCCCTTTCCCCAGAGCTTTTGGAAAGCGAACTCTTTGGCCACGCAAAAGGAGCTTTCACTGGCGCTTTCCGTCAGAATCCTGGGCGCATTGCGGGTTGTGACGGAGGAACTCTCTTCCTTGACGAAATCGGCGACTTACCTCTTTCCCTTCAACCCAAACTCCTGCGTTTCATTCAGGACCGGGAATACGAGGCAGTAGGCGATAACGTGACTCGGCATGCGGATGTGCGGATCATTGCCGCAAGCAATATTAAATTTCGCGAGGCCGTGAAGTCAGGTCGCTTCCGCGAAGATCTCTATTATCGTCTCAACGTCATCCAGATAGAAATCCCCCCCATGCGCGATCGTCCTGAAGACATTCCCCTTCTTGCCGTACGCTTTCTCGCAGGTTTCAGCCAGCGCAAAAAGATCGTTGGTTTCACACATGATGCCTTGGCCAGACTGCAAAAATATTCGTGGCCGGGAAATATCCGTGAGCTAAGAAACGTCATAGAGCGGGCTGCCATACTCTGTCACGGCGAATGGGTAGAAACAAAGCACCTCACCCTTATCGAAGAGGCCGCATCCAGTCGCGACCGAGCGGGCGATCTCGTGACGCTTGATCAAGTTGAGGAAAGTCACATTAGGCGGGTATTAAGCCTTTCACGCTCAATGGAGGAAGCCGCTCAGACCTTGGGGATCGACACAGCTACACTGTGGCGACGCCGGAAGAAGTACGGCCTATGATGGCAAGAGGTGGTAACTCATGACATTTGGATTGAGACAAAAGCTGGCTCTGGGTTTCGGTGGGCTGCTCGCCATCCTTCTAACGATGGGAATCCTCGCTTCCGTCGTCCTCAATCAGTATAGCTCGACACTGGAAACTCTATTCCACGAGAATTACAAGAGCGTTGTCTACGCTCAGTCGATGAAAGATGCGGTAGACGAAATCAATGAAATTATCCAGCAATCCCTGTGGAACTCGGAAGAGAACGCACAAATAATTCTGTTTCAGAAACCCATATCTCGCTTCGAAACGCAGCTTAATCTTGAAAAATCCAATATCACAATTCCCGGCGAAGCCAAGCTTGTCAGCAGCCTGCAAGCTTCATGGCTGCTCTACCGTGAACACCTGAATGAGATCTCGAATCTTACATCTGAAGTCGAGCGACGCGCATACTATAAGACGTCATTGAGAAGCTATCAGCATGAGTTAAAGAGCCTCGCTCAGGACATCATTGACATCAATCTTGGAAATATAACCTCTGTCGATGGTAAGGCCAAAGAAAGCGCGAAGGTCGCAAGAAAAGCCATGGCAGCCCTGATCGTCACAGGGATAACAATCGCCATTCTATTCGTAAGCCTTATTGGTCGGTCGATTCTCAAACCGCTGCGAACCCTGACGCAGTCGGCCCAGGAAATCGGCAATGGTAATCTCAACCTTTTGATCACGGGCCAGTCCAAGGACGAACTTGGACAGCTCGCCGCTGCATTTAACACCATGGCATCGAGACTTCGGGAATATCGGCATTCGGATAGGGCTCGGCTCTTTCGCACGCAGAAGACAACTCAAATCGCGATAAACACCTTTCCTGACGCTGTCTCCATCATAGGATTGGACGGAAAAGTTGAGCTTTCGAATGACATCGCGCAATGCTTCGGACTTGAACAGGGCAGCGATCTTTCGAAATCTGGCATCAAAGGTGTCTGGGCGATGTTCCAGCAAGTTTACTCCACCTTGCAAGCTGTTCACCCCAAGGGTTATGAATTCGTGATCCAGAGTTTTCACGCGGGGCATGAGCAATTCTACCTTCCCCAGGCAGTCCCAGTACTGGATGAAGAAAAAACTCTGGCAGGAGTTACCTTGATTCTCAGCGACGTCACCGACCTGCGGCGACTGGATGAAATGAAAAGCAACCTTCTCTCCGTCGTCTCACACGAGCTAAAAACCCCGCTGACTTCGATCCGGATGGCAACCCATCTTCTTCTCGAAGAGAGGGCCGGCTCCATCAATCCAAAGCAAGCTGAATTGCTCTGTGCGGCCAGTGAGGACGCGGAACGCCTGAATGGGATTATCGAACGGCTTTTGGACATTGGCCGCATTGAATCCGGTCGTGTGGCCATGGAAATGAAACCGATCCGCGCCGATGCGCTCATCGCCGATACGGTCGCGCAGTATTCCGCTGCGTATCGGGATAAGAGCGTGACGCTCCGCAATGAGACAGACCTTGACCTTCCTTCCGTAATGGCCGACATGAGCCGCATAGGACATGTCTTTTCCAACCTTCTGGATAACGCGCTCAAATACACGCCGAGCGGCGGGGAAGTCCAGATCTCAGCTTCCGTGGAGGATGGCTTTGTGGCTTTTCTCATCCGTGACAGCGGTCCTGGCATTCCTCCCGAGGCTCTGCCTCATGTCTTCGAGAGGTTTTACAGAGTACAGGGCCAGGGTCTAGAAATCAAAGGCGCTGGCCTCGGACTTGCGATCGCGCGAGAGATCGTGGAGGCGCATGGGGGAAAGATCAGTGCAAGCAACAATGAAAGCGCAGGTGCATGCTTTTCATTCACCTTGAAATCTGCGCAAGAGAAACACGTATAGCAAAGGATTTTGTTATGGGAGACATGATTTTTCTGGCCCTTATTTTCTGTCTATTCTTTGTGGCATTCGGCTACGTGCGATTCATGGAAAGGATTTGATCATGGAAAACGTTTTCACCGGCATGGTATCGATCCTGGTGTTGATCTATCTCTTCTGGACCTTGATCCGTCCTGAACACTTTTAATCTGGGAGCAAGAAAAAATGGGATGGATAGGATGGCTGCAGCTGCTTCTCTATATGGGAATTCTCGCTGCCATAACAAAACCAATGGGAATATATCTGACGCAAGTCATGGATGCGGAAGGCAAGACTTTCCTGAGCCCGATGGTCGCGCCTTTGGAAAAATTTCTTTATCGGATCTTCGGCGTTGATCCCAAGGAAGACCAGGACTGGAAAAAATACGCGCTGTCGCTGCTTATGTTTAGCCTCGCTTCCATGCTGTTCACTTATGCGATCCTCCGCATGCAAGCCTGGTTGCCTCTGAACCCGCAGAAACTTCCGGCATTCAGTGAGCACCTAGCCTTCAATACTGCTATGAGCTTCACAACGAACACGAACTGGCAGAGTTATGGGGGCGAATCCACCGCATCTTACTTTTCCCAGATGTTGGGCCTTTCGAGCCATAATTTTTTCTCCGCAGCAGTCGGTATTGCGGTCGCAGCAGCACTGGTTCGCGCCATCGCCCGAGATAAGGCAAAAGGCATTGGCAATTTCTGGGTGGATCTAATCCGCTGCCATCTTTATCTGCTTTTGCCTCTCTCCTTCCTTTTCGCCCTTGTTTTGGTTTCCCAAGGCATGATTCAAAATTTTATGGCCTACACGGATGCGAGCGTCTTGGATCAAACCGCTGGCATGGCGAAGCAGATAATCGCACAAGGCCCTATGGCCTCGCAGGTCGCCATCAAATTGCTCGGTACGAACGGGGGTGGGTTCATGAATGCGAACGCCGCACATCCCTTTGAAAATCCCACCGCGCTTTCGAACTTCCTGCAGATGCTTTCCATTTTCCTCGTTCCAAGTGCATTGACTTATTATTTGGGGCGAGTTGTCAAAAATCAGCGTCATGGCTGGGCCGTGTGGGGTACCATGGCGATTCTCTTCCTTACGGCTTTCATTGTCTGTTGGTGGGCGGAATCCGCCGGTAATCCAAGGTTTGCATCACTTGGCATCGACATGTCTATGGGCAACATGGAAGGTAAGGAAGTCCGTTTCGGAATTTTCAACTCGGCACTCTTCGCAACGATCACGACCGCTGCCTCCTGCGGTGCCGTGAATGCTATGCATGACAGCTTCACCGCGCTCGGCGGCCTTATCCCAATGTTGAATATGCAACTCGGCGAAGTCGTCTTCGGTGGTGTCGGAGCTGGACTTTACGGGATGATCCTCTTTGTGGTGCTTGCTATTTTCATCGCCGGACTCATGGTCGGCAGGACACCGGAATATCTCGGCAAGAAAATAGAAGCTTATGAAGTGAAAGCGGCGGCTCTTGCGATCCTCGTCACAGCCGTTTCCATCCTGGGCTTCACTGCCTGGGCATCAAACAGCACGTGGGGCCTCGCGGGACTCAATAATCAGGGTCCGCATGGGTTCGCGGAGATCCTTTATGCTTACTCCTCAGCGACTGCCAATAATGGTTCTGCGTTTGCCGGGCTAAGCGCGAACACTCCTTGGTACAACAGTACACTTGGCATAGCGATGTTTCTCGGACGCTTTTTCATAATTATTCCTGTCCTTGCTCTCGCTGGTAATCTGGCGCGGAAAAAACTGATTCCAGCCAGTGCGGGCAGCTTTCCCGTCAGCGGCTTCACCTTCATCGTCCTGCTGATGGGGACTGTGCTTATCGTCGGTGCTCTCACGTTCCTCCCGGCTTTGGCTCTGGGACCGATCGTGGAGCATTTCTTGATGAACTCTTCGAACCACGTCTTCTAGGAGTATCCTTAATGGCTGCAGAAGCCCGTTCTCTTTTTGACAAGGAAATCGCCTTTCCCGCTTTGGTGGAAAGCTTCAAGAAACTCAGTCCCGCGAAGATGATCCGAAACCCGGTGATGTTTGTGACCGAAGTGGGGGCCGTGCTGACGACTATTGACTGCATCATCCTGCTGACAAGGGGCGAAAGCATCGCTTTCAGCCTGCAAATATCCCTTTGGCTTTGGTTCACCGTGATTTTCGCGAATTTCGCGGAGGCAATGGCTGAGGGCCGCGGGAAGGCCCAGGCGAATAGTCTGAGGAAATCACGGACGAAGACTGTCGCCAATAAGCTGCTTCCAGGTGGAAAGACGGCGCATGTCGGTGCCGAGACTCTTCGGAAAGGTGACTTCGTTCTAGTGTCCGCCGGCGAAATCATTCCAGCCGATGGCGAAATCGTGGAAGGCGCGGCCACCGTGAACGAAGCGGCGATTACCGGGGAGTCCGCTCCGGTCATCCGCGAAGCCGGCGGCGATCGCAGTGCTGTCACAGGCGGCACCACAGTCCTGTCCGACCAGATCAAGATCCGTGTCACGGCTAATCCCGGGGAAAGCTTCATGGATCGAATGATAGGGCTTATCGAAGGGGCTAAGCGTCAGAAGACGCCGAATGAAATCGCGCTCTCGATCCTGCTTTCCGCCTTGACAATCATTTTCCTCATCGTCGTCATGACGCTGAAGCCCTTTGCCAGCTATCTGAACGTCCACTTATCGACGACCGTGTTGGTGGCATTGCTCGTCTGCCTTATCCCCACCACGATCGGCGGCCTTTTGAGTGCGATTGGCATCGCGGGCATTGATCGCCTCGTACAAAAGAACGTGCTAGCCATGAGCGGACGCGCGGTCGAGGCATCGGGCGATGTGGATGTGCTGCTTCTCGACAAGACAGGCACGATCACGCTGGGCAACCGTCAAGCCACGGCCTTCTATCCCGCGCCGGGCATCGCAGAAAAGGATTTGGCAGATGCTGCGCAACTCGCATCTCTGGCCGATGAGACACCCGAAGGACGAAGCATCGTCATCCTTGCCAAGCAGTTTGGGATTCGTGGTCGTGAGATTCACGATCTGCAGGATGCAGTCTTCATTCCCTTCACCGCCCAAACTCGTATGAGTGGAGTCGACATAATCGGCCGGCGCATTCGCAAAGGCGCGGCAGACGCAGTGCAAAAATTCATCGGTGAGCCCTTTCCGAAGGACGTCGCGGAAACTATCGAACGTATCGCGTCCGTGGGCGGCACTCCTTTGGCTGTGGCAGAAGGTGGTCGAATTTTAGGGGTCGTCCATCTGAAGGATATCGTCAAAGGCGGCCTGGCTGACCGTTTCAAACGATTCCGAGCCATGGGGATCAAAACCGTTATGATTACCGGTGATAATCCCCGGACAGCGGCTGCCATCGCAGCGGAAGCCGGGGTGGATGATTTCCTTGCGGAAGCCACACCTGAACAGAAGCTGGCCTATATACGAAAGGAACAAGCTCTGGGCCACCTCGTGGCGATGACCGGCGATGGAACGAACGATGCCCCTGCGCTGGCACAAGCGGACGTGGGCGTGGCGATGAACACCGGAACCCAGGCGGCCAAGGAAGCTGGCAATATGGTGGATCTCGACAGCAATCCCACCAAGTTGATTGAAATCGTCGAGATCGGCAAGCAACTGCTCATGACCCGAGGCTCGCTCACGACCTTCAGCATCGCCAACGATGTCGCCAAGTACTTTGCGATTATTCCGGCGATTCTTCTTGCCGCTTTCCCACAAATTGCGCCTCTCAATATCATGGGACTCGGTGACAAGAGCGCTATCCTGAGCGCGGTCATCTTCAACGCACTCATCATCATCGCTCTGATCCCCCTAGCTTTACGGGGAGTTCAATTCCGCCCGCTGGGCGCGGCAGCGATTCTGAGGCGCAATCTGCTGATCTACGGTCTCGGTGGCTTGATCATACCCTTCATCGGCATAAAAGTGATCGACGTCATCGTCAATATGATAGGACTTGTTTGATATGAGCAATCTAAAGCGAGATTTAAAAACCGCGATACTGACCACGATCGGACTTTCGCTCATTGTTTCCATCATTTATCCCGCTCTGGTCTGGAGCGCTTCGCAACTCCTGTTCCAACGGGAAGCCAACGGCTCCCTAATCATGAGAAATGGGAAAGTCGTCGGCTCCGAATTGCTTGGGCAGACGTTTTCCTCGCCCCAGTACTTCCATCCGCGTCCTTCTGCAGCGGGCAATGGCTATGATGCCGCGAGTTCCGGCGGCTCGAATCTTGGACCGATCAGCGCGAAGCTTCTAGGCGGTGTTCTCGATGATCCCGCGACTCCGGATACGGATGAATCCTTTGCAGGCCTAAAGCAGCGAGTCGAAGCGTATCGCCTCGTCAATAACCTGGGACCCGATGTGAAAATTCCTGCGGACGCGGTCACGGCTTCGGGCAGCGGGCTTGATCCACACATAAGCCCCCGAAATGCCGAGTTGCAAGTGGCGCGGGTCGCCCGAGCGCGTGGCATGTCGGAGGAAAAAGTGAATGCGCTGCTCCTGAAGTTCATCGATCAGCCTGACTTGGTTTTTTTGGGCGAGCCCGGCGTGAATGTTTTGAAGCTGAATGTCGCTCTTGACGAGTCGCAACCTTAAGCTGTGAGATCCGATGTCAGAAGACAGGGCCAAGGCGTTTTTACAACTGATAAGGCGGGCCCAACGGGGACGGCTCAAGATCTACCTCGGCTATGGGCCGGGCGTCGGCAAAACCTATCAGATGCTTCAAGAGGGGCGACGACTTCTTTCCGAATCGGTGGACGTCGTGGTCGGTGTCGTTGAAACCCATGGGAGAGAAGAGACTGCAGCTCAGTTGCAAGGGTTGGAGGTAATTCCGAGAAGAGTAACTGAATACCGGGGTATCACTCTTGATGAGATGGATCTGGATGCCGTTTTGAAACGGCATCCAGAGGCTGTTATGGTCGATGAACTGGCTCATACGAATGTACCCGGCAGCCGAAACAACAAACGCTATGAGGATGTGCACGAAATTTTGAATGCAGGCATTCATGTAATTGCAACATTGAACGTCCAGCATCTGGAAAGCCTCTATAACACGGTCGAACGTCTGATCGGAGTGAAAGTAAGAGAACGCATACCAGACTCAGTCCTCGCGGAAGCCGATCAGATTGTGAATATCGACCTAACTCCTGAGGATCTGCAGAATCGTTTGCGAGCGGGAAAAATCTACCCGAAATCACGCATCGACCCATCCCTTGAAAATTTCTTTGCGCAGGGGAATCTTGAACATCTCCGTGAGCTGACTATGCGCGAGATCGCGGCTCAGATCGATCTAAAGCGGCGGGAGGTTTCAGATGAAGGAGATAAGGTTGCCCCTGATCAGGTCATGGTCTGCCTGGCATCGAAGGGCCCGAATAGTGCGCGGCTCCTTCGCGCTGCTTCCCGCCTTGCAGGTCGATTGAATAGGAACTGGTATGCGGTGTATATACAGACTCCAAAAGAAGATCCTACGGTCATCGATACACTGACGCAACGTCTTTTGGCAGATACGTTGACGTTGGCGAATCAGCTAGGCGCTACCGTTTTTACCTTCAAAGGCCAAGATGTAGTCGATGCGATTCTCAAATTCGCGAACGAATATCGCGTAGGGCATATCGTGATCGGGCGTCCGACGCTTATCCCTGAATGGAAGCGTTTCTTCGGAAAAAGAAGCGTCGCCGAGGAACTCGTAGCAAGAGCCGAAGGCTTCAGCGTGGTTGTGGTCGACGCCCAAGCTCAAGGTGGTCAGGAAGCAGTGGATGACAAAACCAGCGAAGACATTTTACGAACTGGAAATCGAATCGCTGCTCCCGAGTCTCCCAGAGATTGGGTCGGAGATGTATTGACCACAGATCGTGTCCTGATCATTCGCGAACCGGTTTCGCGTGAGGATATTCTTTTGCGTCTGGCGACTCGGATTTCAGAATCAATTCACACTGAAACTCGGATTGACCCTAAGACCATATTGGACGCTTTGCTTAAACGTGAGCAGCAAGGGTCCACGTTCCTTAATGAATCGGTAGCTATTCCGCATGCCCGAATCGAAGGCCTGAAAACGCCAGAGGCTGCGCTCGCCATATTGTTGGACGGAGTTAGTGATGTGGCAAGCGAAAGACCGATCGGAGCCGTTTTCATGCTACTAGTTCCGCCGACCGGCCCGTTGAGCAGTTTGAAGCTCCTGACAACAGCTTTACGAACCTTTCAAAGCCTGAGTATCCAAAGGCAATTGTCACAAGTCGGTACGGAGAGCGAAGTAATAGATACCCTATCGAACCCAGAACTAAGCCACTAAGATCATAAATCGAATCCTTCCGAACTCGAGTTCAATCGCTCCATCTTGAGAGCATCGATTTTGACAAGTAAGCAATTGGGGATCTGCACCCTCCTATTTAGCTACTGAAGAGGACTTTGGCATTTCAGTAAAGGCGACTTCGGAAACCGACACCCAGGCTATTGCCATTTAAGGTGTGATACAGACAATACTGTAGCTGGGGGCTAAATGGTGTGCCTGGATCGCCATGCGTGCCGCTACCTGTTTTGACATTCACCGCCAGTAGCAGACTAAGAGTACCGCTCAATGGGTGATGGGAGCCTGTAAGCCCTCAAGAAAGGGCAGTAAAAGTTTGTTTTTTTAAAATTTTCAATTTTATTTCGAACAAATTTCTGCCGAAGGGAACTGAGTGCAGATGAATTTTTTGAGCTGTGCCGTACCGGTCTCTGCCTTCTCAGCTTTAGCCTTGAGCTGTGCGGACTCTGCCTTGAGCTGACTGATGTCAGCGTCTTTGCGCTCGCTGTCTGCCTTGAG
>JBGSRE010000707.1:0-5663 GCA_041737755.1 Oligoflexus sp. | reverse complement strand
ATGCCCTGACGGGCAAGCTCATGGGTCGCCCCGCTTCTGCGACTTTCCGTACCATGGATGTGGTGGGCATCGATGTCTTCGCCCATGTCGCAAAAAATGTTCAACTCTACGCCCCGACCGATCCCTATCTGAGCCTATTTGCTCCTCCCAAATGGATTGAGACTTTGATTGCTCGCGGCTCTTTGGGTCAAAAAACTAATTCTGTCGGTGCTTATAAAAAGTCGACCAATGCCAAGGGTGAAACCGAGATTCTCGCCTATCGCCCCGCCTCGGACACCTATGTCGCTCAAGAGCCCCAGTCCTTTCCTTGGATGGAGCAAACCAAAAAAGTTTACGATACGATCGAGCGCTTGAAATTGATTTTAAGCCACAACGATGCCGGCGCCCAATTCATCTGGCGAACCCTTCGGGACACCATGGCTTATTCGGCCATCCTCTTGGAAGAAATCGCTGACAATCAACCACTCAGCATCGACAATGGCATCAAGTGGGGTTTCAATTGGGAATGGGGTCCATTCGAACTCTGGCAGGGCCTTGGATACGACACCGTGCTGGAGCGCATGAAACTGGAAGGCGTGAAATTACCGGACTGGCTCAAAGCCGGGGTAAAATATTACAAGCCAGCCCCCAACAGTGTCGATTGGCATATGAGTGGAGCGACTTCTCAATTCCTCGGCGTCAAGGGCAAGGATCAGCCGATCATCAAGCAGCCGCACCTCTTCTATTTGCCTAAAGCGCAGAACACCAGCGATAAGCGGGTGATCCTGGGCAACTCCAGTGCCAGTCTCGTCGATCTCAATGATGGGGTCGTGGCTTTAGTGTTCCATTCCAAGATGAATTCGATCAACAGCGAAATCGGCGATGTGATCCATAAATCCATCGAAAAAGTAAAAACTGATTTTGCCGGGATGGTGATTGGCAATGATGGGGAAGTGTTTTCCGCTGGTGCCGACCTTCGCCAGATCCTTGGTGCCATCAAAGAAAATAAATTCAGCGATATCGATAGCATTCTTCGTCGTTTTCAGGGCGTCATGCAGATGCTGAAATACGCAGGCTTCCCCAGCGTTAGCTGTCCGCAGGGACTGGTACTGGGCGGCGGTTGTGAAGTATCCCTGCATGCCAGTGAGCAGATTCTCGCTAACGATACCTTTGCTGGTCTGGTCGAAGTGGGAGTCGGTCTGATTCCAGGCGGCGGCGGTACCAAAGAATTGGCTCTGCGCTCCTATAAAACCGCCGCTTTGGGCGAAAATGCTGACCCTATGCCCTACCTGCAAAGAGCTTTCCTTTTGATCGGTATGGCCAAGACTTCGACATCGGGTCTAGAGGCGATTGAGATGGGACTCTACGGTTCGAAAGCCACCGTGGCGATCGCCCGTGACTATCAAATCATCAGGGCCAAGAAACGCGTGCTGGAACTCGTTGAAAACGGTTACCAGGCACCCTTGCCTGTCACCCAGATCAAAGTTGCTGGCGATCCAGGTATTCAAACCATCAACATGATGCTGCACAATATGGTTCAGGGACGGCAAATCTCACCTTATGATGCCTTCGTTGGCGAAAAGGTGGCGACCGTCCTCTGTGGCGGCGAAGTCGATGGCGGCAGTATCGTTTCTGAAGATTACTTCTTGGATTTGGAACGTCGGGTGTTTGTTGAGCTTTGCCAGGAAGTCAAAACTCAGGAACGTATCGAGCACATGCTGAAGACCGGTAAACCATTGCGCAATTGATCAGAAAGGACTTTTCCATGAAAACTGCATATATCGTCAGTCCCTTGCGTTCGGCGGTGGGCAAAGCCTATCGGGGCAACTTGCGCAGCAAACGTCCCGATGACCTTTGCGCCGATCTCATTCGCGCGGTAGTCGCGGCTAATCCTTCCATCGACCCACGAGAAATCGATGACTGTTTTGTCGGCTGTGCCATGCCCGAAGCAGAACAGGGTATGAACATCGCACGCTTTGCAGTCTTACTTGCCGACTTGCCTGATTCGGTAGCCGGAGTCACCGTCAACCGCTTCTGCTCTTCTGGCCTGCAAACTATTGCTATGGCTGCTTTTCAGGTTCAGGCTGGAGGCGCTCATTGCATCCTAGCCGGGGGCACAGAATCCATGTCGCTCGTGCCTATGATGGGGCATAAGCCGGTCGGAAGTCGGACCGTTTTGAAAAACGGTCGCGGTGACTATTACCTTAACATGGGTCTTACCGCCGAGAATGTTTCCAAGGACTATAAAATTAGTCGTGAAGATCAGGATCGCTTTTCCTATGAGTCCCATAAAAAGGCCTTTGAGGCGATTCAGAAAGGCCATTTCAAATCTGAAATCGCTGCTGTGAAAGCGACTTTGCGGAGTCCAGGACCGGGCGGCACAGTCAGCCTTCAAGAATTGACGGTGGATACGGACGAGGGTCCGCGGGCCGATACCAGTGTCGAAGCACTCGGCGGTCTGAAGGCGGCCTTTCGAACCGGCGGCGTGGTCACGGCCGGCAACTCGTCGCAGATGTCCGACGGCGCAGCCATGTGTATGGTCGTTTCCGAGGAATTCGTTAAGAAATATAATCTGCAGCCGATGGGCCGATTCATGAGTTTCAGCGTTGCAGGAGTTCCTCCTCGCGTGATGGGAATCGGCCCTATTGAAGCCATACCCCGTGCTCTTAAGTTGGCCGGCTTATCGCTGAAAGACATCCAGCGCGTTGAACTGAACGAAGCCTTTGCCGCCCAAGCTCTCGCTGTCTTGCGACACCTGGAGATCGATCCAGGGATCGTCAATCCAACGGGTGGTGCTATCGCCTTGGGCCATCCGCTAGGAGCGACCGGAGCTAAACTCACCGCCACTCTTTTGCACGGTATGCAAAGAGACAAGCAAAAGTACGGCCTCGTTTCGATGTGTATCGGAACGGGTATGGGAGCCGCCGGAGTTTTCGAAAGACTTTAAGCTGGATTTGTCAAAATTTTAAGCAGCTCAGGGGACGCGTCATTGCGTCCCCTTCTTGGTATCTGCTTGTGTTCTTGCTTTCTTTTGCCGAACAATGGTGAGATGATAAGCTTCATAAAAGACAGCGGGACAGTGGGGAAGGACGTGCTATGGCCAAGATCCTTATCGTGGATGATGAAATCGACATTTGTGAAATGATGTCATTCACCTTCGACAGCCAGGGCTTTGAAACCTTTGTAGCTCATGATGCGGCTCAGGCCTTTGAAATCGTCAAAGCCAAGGATCCGGATCTGGTCGTGAGCGACATTCGCATGCCTAAAGGCGGCGGTATGAAGCTGCTTGAAGACATCAAAAAGCACAATCCTAAACGACCAAAAGTGTTTTTGATCACAGGTTATAGCGATAAAACCCGTGAGGAAGCGCTGGCCGCCGGAGCCGAGGACGTGTTTGCCAAGCCGATCAAGCTTCAGGACCTTATCGATCGCGTGACCAAAGCCCTCGAGCTGAATTAAGAACAGCTTCCAAGCTTGGAAAAGGCCGGTAAACTCACCTAAAAATCCCATTTCTTAAGCAAAAAAGAAAACACCATCCAAATATGGATGGTGTTTGTATTTTCTGAGCTCAAAAAGTTTAGATGGGGTCCGGAAGGGAACCGCCGTCTACAGTCACGACAGTTCTTTTCTTAGAACGGCGTTTCTTGGTAGCCTTCTTCTTACCGGCTTTTTTTTTACCGACTTTCTTGGCAGCCTTTTTCTTAGTGGCTTTTTTTGCCACTTTTTTCTTGGCTGTTTTTTTCTTGGCAACTTTTTTGGTGGCCTTTTTAGCTGCTTTTTTCTTCACAGCTTTCTTTGCCGCCTTCTTAACTGCCTTCTTCTTGCCTGCTTTCTTTGTCGTCTTCTTCGCCATAACTCTCAATTCCTCCTAACTTTGGATGTGATATAAGTCCCACCTGGGACTGAACAGGAACCCGAGAGTTCCCGGTTACCACCTTACGGAAGAGATGAACTTCTTCTCATCTTAGCACACATCTTTTGTGAGAGAGAAGGTTCTTGAAACTTCAACTCACAAGTTGATGATCATCTATCGGACCACATCCAAAGAACTAAAGTACTGGGGACCCATTTTCTTCGGGATTTTTACTCTCGAAAAACCTTTAGTATTTTTTTTCTCAGGGTTTTCGAACGCTTGGAGAGTTTTGAGGAGTCCGCCCCGACCCTTGCTGGATGGGCTTTTCAGACTGATTTTCAGAGGAATTTCTCACCGGCAAAGGGCGCTTCGGTCAAAACTTTATCCATTCGGGCAATCAGCTGCTGCCTTCATCCATTTAAAAGTTGTCACGCGAGCCTCCACCTTGCTTGGTCGCAAAGATCTCCAAGGCGACTCGGGCCTTTTCGGAAATCACAGTTTTGGCCGGCTTCTGAACCAGAGGAGGAGGAGCTATAAGCTTTGGTGCTACGGCTGTTCCAAGGGTTACCCCGAGTTTCTGAATCATCTCGACCAGAGCCGCATCTTCGGTGAGAAAGAGAGCCAGCCCACTGTCATCGGATAATTCCAGTTGCTGAAGGAGGGCGATACGAGCTTTGTTGCCTTGAATTCCGGTTTTCCAATGATAGACGATGACTGGATGATCCAGGGTGGTGGCAGCGAAAATCTGCTCATTTTTCAGGGCTTTGCTGCCTTCGGAAAGAAGCTTCTCAAGCCCCAACCACTCGATTCCTGCGGCCTGGATTTGACTCCACTGCTCGGTCGGGAGCGGACGATCGGACCAACCCAGTTGTTCGAGAAGCTGGCTCCAACGAGCCGAGAGCTGAGTAAAATACTGATCGAGCCTTTCCCTCAGCTGGTTCAGAGCCTCCTGTTTGCTCTCGATTCCTCGAATTTTCTGCAGTTGCCCCTTTTTCTTGGCAACATACTGAAGGACTCCCCGGGCCTCGGCAAGGATGAGATTGTTATTGTCGAGAGTCAAAGACTTCTGACTACCGGTATGGGTTCGCCAATCCTGCAGCATCCGACCCAGAGTCTTAACTTGGTTCCGATAGCTCTGCAGTTCGTCTTCAATTTTAGTTCGCCTCTGATAGAGGAGTGATATATTACTGTAATTATTAATATAATTTATCATCGATCGCAGGCTGGTTTCGGCCGGCAGCTGGGCTTTGCGGCTCATGCCTAGCCAATGCTCACGGGCCTTGCCATATTCAACAACGACTTTTTCATAGCGATCATCCAAATCCTGAAGTTTTTCATCATGCAGTTCAGCATGACGCTCAAGATCGGCATAAAGTTTAGCTATCTGATTCAGGCAAAGGTTGACGGCAGAGCGCGACAGGTCCAACTGCTGAGCCCCGCTGGGGGCAGGCTGCCCAGGTTGTTCTCCCTCTTTCGCTTGCCAGCCGAGGAGCTTATTGAGCTTGCTCGCTATACCATCCTTCTGCCGGCCATCTTCGGCTTCCGAACGCCGCACCTGATCACCGAGATCGGTGAGACACTGTTCCAGTTCCCGAATCAGATCGCGATCGATCTGGAGGAATCGACTGACGGCTACCCGATATTCATCATAGGCAGGCTTGATCATGGAACGGGCGTCCTGAACGCTTTTCCGAGCCGACTTCTCTAATTTTTCATAGGCCATCCGCTTTAAGAAGACTCTGACGCAAGAACAGCTGACGTGTAATGAATGAAGACCGCCGTGGCGATTGCTGTCATGAGTCATCGGCTGGTCAGCGGCGATGAACTGCGG
>JBGSRE010000719.1:0-2925 GCA_041737755.1 Oligoflexus sp. | reverse complement strand
TTTTCCTAGCTAGTCGCTGGCGCGAAATTGAAAATTTCGCCCAGAGACTATCCTGAGCGAAGCGAAGGATCTCGTGTTATCAGATACTTAGCGCCGGGATCCTTCGTCGTTTCACTCCTAAGGATAGTCTCAGGCGCTTTAGGCGCCAGAGACTAGCTAAGAATCTCATGATTCCTGAAAAAACCCTCCTGGGCACAATTAACGGCACCAGTTTATGCCTTCGGCTTAGCGTTCATAACATACGCCATTAAAGCAGATCCTGGCTTCCAATTACTTTCGATAGACAGCTATCATAAAGTTAGGGCACTAACTATCAGGTAGCTTATTACCAACTTTCTGGTGACAAGCCCTTTCCCGGAGTAAGGCCCGATGTTCCCCCTCAACGATGACTTTCCCAACACCGCTTCAATAGAGTTTTTCTCAAAACGATACCGTGAGTTGGAGTATTCTGCTCTAGCCAGCTACTTGTCCGTGTTCAGACTCAGTGCCAAAATGCAAAACCGATCTGACGCATACTTTCAGCGGCTCGACCTATCCCAAGGTCGCTTTATGGTCATGATGATGCTCATGAGGGCAGACCAGGACGGACTATCTCCCGCTGACATAGCTCAATCCATCAGCTGCTCAAGGGCAACGGTCACGGGATTGCTCGATACTTTGGAAAGCTCAGGCTACATCGATCGCCACGCCGACAGTGGTGGTGACCGCCGTAGCCTAACGATAAGGCTGACCGAAGCAGGACGCCAAAAGCTCGATGCGATACTCCCAGCCCATTACCAAAGAATTTCCGAGGCCATGGCCGAATTTTCTGAAGATGAACGCCAACAGCTGATCTTTCTCATCAATAAATTCTCAAAGGGACTTGTGGCCTTTGAAGCTGATTCTTCCAAGCAAGACGGACATTCCCCCCACCAAACAAGCTCACAAAAATAAGGATCAAGCATGAAAAAAGCTCAAAAAGTAGCCTTGGGGCTCATCACAGGATTGGTCGTTATCGGTGGCTATTACTCCATTCGAAACTACGGACTAGAATCTACCGATGATGCTCAAATCGAAGGGCGGATTGTGAATATTTCGGCTAGGGTGTCGGGTCAAGTACAAAAAGTATTTGTGAAAGACAATCAATGGGTCAAAGCAGGAGAGGCTTTGCTCGATCTTGATAAAACAGAACTTGAGTCAAAACTAAGTTCGGCTCAGGCTGATCTTACCGCTGCTCGGGCCGCCTTGAGTTCTGGTGAAGCTGATGTCGCAGGTGCCTTTTCCCGCCTAAAATTAGCCGAAATCGAGGCCCAACGGATACGCAAGTTAGCAAAAGACGGAGTCGTATCACAGTCCGAGGTCGATATCCGTCAAGCGCAGTTAGATCAGGCTAAGGCCGCCCATGACCAGGCCCTTGCTCGTTTGGGAGGCGGCAAAAGCCTTAGCACCCCAGGCCATGCATCTTCGCCCGGCGCTGCCTTAGCCAAGGTTCTGCAAACGGAAGCTGCCCTGCAGCTTGCCAAAGTTAATCTCACCTATACGACGATTGCGGCCCCTATCGATGGGGTTGTCTCGAGAAAAAATGTAGAAGAAGGCCAGATCCTTGCCCCTATGAATAGCCTTATGGCTTTGGTTGATTTGAAAGATGTATGGGTGATCGCTAACTTTAAAGAAGATCAACTGCAAGGGATGAAGGTAGGCCAAGCGGCAAAGATTAAAGTTGATGCCTACCGCGGGGAAGTCTGGGAAGGCGAAGTCGCATCGATCGCCGCGGCAACGGGTTCAAAGTTTTCGTTGATTCCCCCGGATAATGCCTCGGGGAATTTTGTGAAAGTCGTCCAAAGAGTGCCCGTACTACTGCACTTCAAACAAGGCCAATACAAGCCTGAAGGGTCTTCGATTCTTCGGCCGGGAATGAGTGCCATGGTTTCGGTAAAAACGCGATAACGAGCAAACTTCCAGAAGAGACGATCATAATGGAACAAACTTTGATCACAGGTTCCAAGCGAGGGATTACCATCGCGGCGATGGCGGCAGCTATGATGGCCGTATTGGATATTTCCATAGTCAACGTCGCCATCTCTGACATCCGCGCGGCTTTCGGCACTCCAATCGATCAAATCGCTTGGGTTTCGACGGGCTATATGATGGCGAATGTTGTGGTTATCCCTATGACCGGCTGGTTTCAGCGCCGTTTCGGTTTCAAAAAATATTTTACGTTTTCCATTGGTCTCTTTATTGTCGCTTCCGCATTGTGCGGCTTTGCCTGGGATTTACCTTCACTCGTGGCGTTTCGGATTCTACAAGGGATGGGAGGTGGGGCTATCATCCCTACGGCTCAATCAGTCCTCTTTGCGCGTTACCCTCGTTCCGAACACGGGATGGATGGCGCCTTGTTTGGTCTTGGGGCGATTACAGGTCCCTTACTAGGCCCTTCACTGGGTGGCTATCTGATCGAAATAGCGAGTTGGCACTGGATCTTCTTTATAAATATTCCTATAGGCTTGTTTGCTGTTGTAATGGCTTGGAAAAGCATTGAAGAGCCTCAGTTCAAGCCTGAAAAAAAAGCTATCGATCGCTACGGTTTGGCCCTTTTGATCATGGGGATGGCAAGTCTTCAGTATGTACTTGAAGAAGGTAACCGGGAAGACTGGCTAGAGAGCCACAGTATAGTCATTTTGGGGTCGATTGCCCTCGTTGCCTTGGTGACTTTTGTGGTTCATGAGCTAGAAACCAAAAATCCTATCGTTGATCTGAGGGTTTTTAACAACCGATCTTATTCCGCAGCAACCGGCATCAACTTCATGGTGGGGATCGCCCTGTTTTCGGCAACATTTCTCTACGCTCTCTATTGTGGATCCATCATGCACTACCGAGCGATCGATATCGGCGAACTCTTTCTTAAAGGTAGCTGCATCCAGATTGTGATCATGCCTCTTCTCGGGC
>JBGSRE010000667.1:0-3096 GCA_041737755.1 Oligoflexus sp. | reverse complement strand
CGCCGACCTTCCTATTGGCAAGGATTCCGTCGACAGCATGCGCCTTCTGATGTGGATCGACCTACCGAATTCTTCCACCAACTTCAACCGCAAACGAGCCGCCTATTTTTTGAAAACTTTTTTCTGTGATGATCTCACGCCGCTCAATGTCGTTCTGCCCGCCGATCATGCTGACAATAAGCATGCGAGTACTCCCGCTTGTCAATCCTGCCATTATAAGCTGGATCCCATGGCAGGATTTTTCCGCGACCGCAGTCTTCTCGGCTATGAACTGGCTGCCTATGAATTCCTCTTGCACGACGATGGTGTGGTGCGAACGGGGGACGAGCTTTCTGCTTATCAAAAGGCCTGGCAGGCTCCGCCAGGCAGTGGACGCCTCTGGGATGTCGGCTTTATCCGCTCGTCAACGCAATCCCATCGAAACGATTACGGCAGCGAGCTGGCCGATCTTTTCCGGATCATTCGCGCTGCACCCGAAAGTAAGCGTTGTTTGACCAAACGCATGGCGAGTTATGTCCTGGGGACTGAACAGGTTTATGACGGACGCTGGCTGGACTCCATGACCGAGGAATTCCTGATCGCAGCTCGAGCCGATGCTGCACCTGAAGATTCCTCCCGAGCTTTCCGAAAGGTTATGAAAACTCTGGTCCTTTCCCAAAGCTTTGCCACGCGCGATCCTGTCCAGGGCCAGTGCTATGACTACGCGCCCAATGCGCCTGCCAGCCAAGTTCCCTGCGAAGTGGCGGCCATTATCGAAAAAAATTGTGTGTCCTGTCATACCGGTGCTGGTGCTGCCAAAGGTCTCGATCTCACCAACTGGCAGACGATCGCGGCGAATGAACAGGGTTTCGTTCACATCGATGCGACCACAGGCCTGCAGCTCAGTCGCGGGGAAAGCCTGGCCCGCATATCCTGCAGTCTCTCAACGCAGGAAAATTGCCAGCAGCTTCGCATGCCACTGAATAAGGAGATGGATAATATGGAACGAGCCAGCCTTTACAAGTGGCTGCAGAAAACCTCAGCAGGAGACTTGCGATGATGCGACGCTTGACCTTCAGTGCACTCTTGGTGCTGATGACTTTGACTCTATCCTGTAACGAGTCCCCTGAGCTCAGCCGGACCGCGGGGCTTGGCCAAAGGGTCGGTTGGTTCAAGGATTGGCGGATCGTCGAACAATCGATGCGGGCTCGCCTCGTTCAACCCAACTCGTCTTTTCGCCTTCTGACATTTCTTGGTGATTACAATCCGGATGGACTGGCGTCGCTCTTGGGTGGTTTTGCAGGCAACTCGGGTGAGACAAGGCAGCAGAACGCCATCCCTAACGCTGTGAACAGCATGCTATGGCAGGTGATCATGAATGGTGCTTCGGCGTCTCTGGCCCAAGCCGCTTGCCGCACGACGGGGACCGAGCTGTCTGCAGGCTTCCGTCCGATTGCCACTCAGATTTGCAATTGGCGGACAAGGGAAGATCGTAATCCTGCCGCTCTAGAGGAACTCTGGCTGGCGATCGTCCGTTATGATCTTCCAGAAGCCGAATTTCAGGCCTTTCTAAGCCTAGTTTTGCAGCCCGATTCACCGCTAGCCACGCTTCATGGCGAAGAACTTCTGCGGGAGTTGCTGCTCTCTGTGTTCAGTCATCCTCACTTTCTGCTTCACCAGTAACAAAGGGGCCCGCATGCTGACTATGAAACTCTCACGTCGCCAATTGATCTCAGGAACGGCGGCTTTTGCAGGTGTCGGGCTCAGCTCTCGACTTATCGCCACCCAGGAGCCTGGGCTGTTGCCACATTTTTTCATTCATATCGTCGTGCTCCCAGGAGCCGATTCGCTTTACTCTTTTGATGCAAGACCTTTAAGTTTCAAAGCAGCCGGTAAAGTTGCCAACTTCGCTGCCGAGGACCCTTTTCATTGGCAAGGCCGGAACGGCGGTCAATGCCTGGCTGCACCTTATGCGAAAGCTCTGCTTCCCTATAAAGATAGGCTGGCGATTATCAATGGCATTCATATGACGCCGGGCTTTGAAGGTCATATTGAAAATGAACGCGTCCTGTATTCCGCCAATCCCTTCAGCGGCAACTATTTTGCACCGCTCCTGACGCGGACTCAAACACCTTTAGCTTTTCTCGGCCTTGGCTCCTCGTTTGATTTTTCTGTTAGCAATAAGGAACGCAGCCTGATTCTCGACCATAGTCTGGTGAATCTCTTGGCGGCTAAAGCTGCCTTGATTCAAAGTCAAAATCTTGTGAGCTCCCCCGCTAGGGCATGGGTTGCAAGTCGCAACGCAGCCTGCGCAGAAGGCGCTGGCATGTTCGCCGAAGGCTGCCGTTCCTATCAGAAGGGTATGGAAGAGGCTCGTCCTCTGTCGACGAAACTAGCCAAGGCTCAAGTTTCGTATGGAAGCGACGATTCCAAACTACTCAAAGGGGTGCGCGTGGCGCTCAAGTATTTTATGGAATCCATCGCTGATGTCGCGCTGCTCGTTGACAGCAGCCATGATTTTGATACCCATGCAGCAAGCAATGCGGCGGCTTCCCCTATGACTTTCACCACATTTATGGCGGATATTGCCGCCGTTCTCAAGCTTCTGATCGAAACCCCTTTTGATGCGGCGCGTGGCCTGAGCATGCTCGATGTCACGACGGTGATGATTAACTCAGAGTTTTCCCGTACCAATCGTCAACTTGGATTGCCGATTGAAGAGAGCGGGACCGACCATAATCCGCAGGGAAACATGGCTTTGCTGGCAGGTAAGGGCATCAGAGGTGACCTGGTGGTTGGTGCCACTGATTTGGATGCTTTAGATCAAAACGGTGAATTTGCCAAGGTCTCAGCTCTCCACCGAAGATTGGACGGCGACCTGCTCAAGCGCATGGGCAAGCCCTACGACTTCACAAGGGGCGAAACATCGGAAGATAATCCTGAGGTCTACAGCCTTGATAACTATATCTCGATGGCTTCCGTCATCAACACAGTGCTCGCGGGGTTTGCAGTCGCACAGAGTGCATGGCTTAAAAACAATGTGTCGAGTCAAGGATCATCCATGCAGCCGGCGCAACTATTGACTCGAGTTTTGCAAAGCTGATCTTGCTGGGAGGG
>JBGSRE010000659.1:0-10125 GCA_041737755.1 Oligoflexus sp. | reverse complement strand
GGATCAGAGCATACGCTAAAGCCGAAGCCACTCTCGTCATTGCTGGCGCAGGTGCATCAGCAGAATTGCTGATTGTTGAACAGAGTGTCACACTCACAGGTGAGACCCGATTAACTTTCGACGAAGATCTCATCCCAGCTTTGGTTCTCGATATCAATGCCGACGCTGTACTGACTGCCTTATCTGGCAATATCAAAGCCTATGCCTATATCTATGTTCCAGAATGCAAAGCCAAGGTTTCCGTGACATCATTTGATGTCAGTTGTAAGACGAGCAAAAAACAAGCGGATCATATCTTTTTTGAATGGCCTGGCATTACGCGAACCGGCAAAATCATGAGCCTTTCGATGACGCTCTCGCCGGTTCCAGGTCGATCCAAAGCTACCGGTGCCGATGTGAGACCGGAAGATTTAGCTGAGACGGCTGAAATTGCTAAAGCTGCCGTTGAAGTTGATAAGCAAATCAAAGAGAATGCTATAGCCAACGCTGAAAATAAATTACTCATTGAGCAGGCCAATTTCTTTACCGAATTAAGAAACGATCTATCTTCCGATGCCGCCAGTGAACTCCGTAAGGTTTTCCTCACGAGACAAAGCTTTGAAGCTGAAATTTCCAAAGAACTGGAAATAGTATACTCTAAGATTTGATAAGTAAGCCGAACCGGGAGATGGGTCCAATGCCTCAAGCTAAGAAGAGTCTGATCGTCATAGCTTGTCTGATAGTTTTGGCGCTTGCACTTACAAGCATTTTTAAGCTTGGGCCCCTTAGTCAGCGCCAACTAAAAGCTCCCGAGGCAGGCACAAGAGCGGACTTTGTCTTCTCTTTTGAAATAAGCGAAAGTAGGTTGAATGATATGAGCGCGGCGCTCCTCGGACAAGCTTCACAAGGGCTGGTCCAGCAGCAGAGCTCCGTGGAGGGGCGCTTCTCAACCGTCGTCGAGAGCGTTCAAGGCAATACAGTTCGTAGCACGGGAAGTATTGATCTTACGAAAGCACGATTGGCTCTCGAGCAAGATACCTATCTTAAACAGGATTTGACTTTTCCTTTCGAATGGGAGCAGAACTTCGAGTCAGGACAGGTCCTCTCACTGACTGTAGACGAGCGAATGAGCTCAGTTGGCAAAACCTTCCTGAAGTCCCTACTGGCTCGATTACAGATTCCCCGTTTAGCCAGTGATCCAGCCAAAAATATAGCCTTTCAGGACATCTATGGGACTTACCAATTGCTCTTAGATGGAGAGGCTCGTGAGCAAGGGCAAAAACTCGTCATTAAGGTACCAACTCACTTGCCCGCGGAAAGAAGCCAAGATGATCTTCGTCGTTCTGGTTCTTGCAGCGTAAAATTTCAGTCCAGCGGGAGTGGCCTGGAAAGTCTGAATTGTGCCGAAGAGCATGAAATTTACTTAGGCACCAAACTGGTCTTGCAAAGAAAAATAAATTTTCTCCTGTCACAATCTTCTCAATTTTTTGCGGATTTAAAGCCGAGCAGGCCCAGCCAAACTCTGAGGCCAATAAAGGACCTGGGCCTTACTGAAGAACGCCAGGAACTGCAGAAGAGTTTGCTTAGAAAAACGATTGGCAATCAAAGTTTTGCTGCATTTGCGACGAATGTGAAGACCGCCTCCGAACAATCCAAGACCATCATCAGCGATGATGATTATCAGATTTTAAAGGCCTTTATTGAGCTTTATCCTGAACTCTCGGCAAAACTTATCGAGCTTGTCAAAGACCTTAACTCCGATAATGGGTTCTTTAAATCGGTTGTCGATGTTCTGGGTGCTATCGGCCATCAGGAAGCCCAAGACGCCCTTGTAGAAATGGCCAAAGATCGGAGTCTGGATCGACAGGATTTACCAGCAATTGAGCGAATTATTCCCACACTTGCCCTGGTCGAGAAGCCCCAAGCTAGCACCGAAAAGTATCTAGCTGAAGCTCGTCACAGTGAATGGATGGATCTCGCCAGCGCCTCTACTTTAGCCTACGGAGTTATTGGATCAAGATTTGACAAACTGGGGGATCAAACTCTCAATCAAAAAGTCGTGCAAAATTTGCTCGAAGACTATCAGGATTCGAAACGCCCTGATCTAAAAAAGACTGTTATCACGGCACTTGGCAATTCCGGGACTAAGGAAAACCTAGGCATTGCGCGGGAGCTCTTGCAGGATAAATCAGCTTACAATCATCTGCTAGCCTTGGAAATACTGCGTTTTGTCGATAGCGAAGAGGCCAGAACGATCTTGCTAACCACAATTGAAAGGGAAGCCGGTGAAATGCGCTATGAAGCCTGCCGTTCGCTCGCCTACCAGAATTTGCTCATGACTCATCTGCAATCTTTGCATGAAAATATGAAAACCTGGACGCTTAAAGACGAGAAATCTTTTATTTGCATGATGGATATCTGGAAGAATGCGTTTAAAAGCGGCCTGTCTGAAATTGCAACAGGCAGCTTACTGTGGATTCAGCTCAGAGGTCCCTGCGATCAAGTGAGGCAGCTGGCGAAAGCTACTCAATTGAGCCTTGGTATCGAAATAAAAAAGTAAAGAGATTCTCCCTTATCCTTTCTCATCGCATTCAGCCTTCTACTTCGCAAAGAGATCCTTCTCTATATCGCGAAAACCTTTAAATTCGAGAAAGTTGCCACTCGGATCGGCAAAAAACATCGTGCCTTGCTCACCAACTTCGCCTTGAAAACGGATATGAGGCTCAATGATAAATTTATCGACAAAAGCCCGAGCCTTTTCCGCGAATGCTTGCCACTCCTCAAAAGGCAGGATGACACCAAAATGCGGCACTGGCACCTGATGCTGGTCGACAAAGTTTTGGTGATGGCTGATCTGGCCTTGTTTGCCCATGGCCGGATTCACATGCACCACCAATTGATGCCCAAACATATTGAAATCGATCCAGGTCTTGCTTTCCCGTCCCTGCTCAAGTCCCATCTTCACTGCATAAAACTGTCTCGCTTCCTCAAGATCACGAACCTGAATGGCCAAATGAAAAGGTTTTAATTTCATCTTAAAATCTCCGATAGCACGAAATTTCAAATTAAAAAATCAATGCAGGCACACGACAAATCTCTTTTAAAGCGGCACTCGCCCCCGTCCAATCCGTCGGGTCCGAGAATTTTTGGGACTATGAGGCTGAAACACCGGCGACTGCACATGAGGGATAATCCCATAGTGCCGAAAACTAAGATCATTCATCGCGAGAAACTTTTCGGCGAAAAAATACTCCTGGAGCAAGCTCAGATCCCAAGACCCAACGAACGCGGCGGCAATAAAGATCGCTTCGATCGTAGCCAAACCACCTTCGGGATCAAAATCCTTCCGGCTGGTGCGGGGATAAGCAGTCACAAAACCAGGAGGGATGCTGACCAAGCGGGGATGGGGTCGATCCACAGCTTCCAGGATCGGTCCCAGGCGCCGCCAGATGCAGTCTATGGCGGCGAGGCTTTTTACACTGCCCTTGGCCAAGGTCATACTGGTCAGGGGCTCACCTTCTGGATGCAGAAGGATATCGGCGCGCAGAGTGTGCGCCATTGAGCCGCGCAAGATCTTGAAATCCGTCCTGTAGAGGAGAGGCATGATCGTACATTTATTGGGAGTTTCTCCTTGATCGACGATGATTTCAAACTCAAGCATAGAAGCCCATGACTTTTCTCTCCATCCGAAACAAGCTAGAGACGATACGAATATCATCTCTGTGCAAAAATCCCAATCCTTTGCCGCTCATTGAGGTAGAAGCTGATGAAATCTGAGAGGACCCCAGCTATCGGACGGGAAACACAAACAAAAAGAGGCCCCCAGGGCCCCCAAAACTTGCTTGCTTTCTATCCTACCTGGGTCTTACTAAAGTCCTGAGAGCAGCTTCAAGAACTTTCCAGTTTGCTTGAGGTAAACTCAGAACAACTGAATTATGAGTGAAAAATATTTGATTCGTCTCGCCAGTGAGCTGCACATAAGCGATCTGGTCAGTATTTATATAGTACTGAGTCCCACTCGCTTCTTGTATATGAACAATCATGTTTTCTCCTGATTCTCGTCTGGATTTGGGATCTAAACCAGATTAGCGGAGTAGGATTTATTAAGCAAATTAAACAAGTTTATTTCATCCGTGGGCCCCTCAACGAGAGAGCTGCAATCCATGCGGCGAAGGCAGCTATCCGCCAGCTATTCGGCCATGGGATAGCGGCCGAGGGTCGCGCGAGCTTCAATCACTCGGGGATCCATGATACGCCGCCAAAGAAATGGGACAAAGACTAATGGCATCATGAGAGGGTAACCAAAAGGTAGCTGCGGAGAACCATCCCACGATCGCAGTATTTGATACTTACGAGTCGCATGAGCATGATGATCAGAGTGCCGCGGCAAACCAAAGAGCATAAAATTAGACAGGGTATGATCACTGTTCCAGGAATGAAGTGGGCTGACCTTTTCATATTTACCAAGAGCAGAACGTCGTCTTTCTAAACCATAGTGCTCGACGTAGTTGATGATTTCCAGATAGCTGAATCCAACGATGGCTTGGGCAAGAAAGAAACCAAGGCCGCGCATGCCAAAGAGCAAAGTTATCATGGCCATGAAAAGGAGGGGTACCACGGTATACCAGAGCATCAGATTATGCCTGGACCAAAAGGCGAGCCGACGCTTTTTCAAGCGCGTTCGTTCCAAATCCCAAGCACTTAGGTAGCCACCGATTACTGATTGAAAATAAAAACGATAGAGCGACTGGCCCAGTTTCGCCGTGGCTGGATCTTCCGGAGTGGCAACTCGAGCGTGATGACCAAACACATGCTCTATTGTGAAATGCATGTAGCAGGTGCACATCAAAGTCATCCTGGCGAGGAACATATCCACCTTATTCACTTTATGGCATTGTTCATGAGCGACTGTTAAGCCTATGCCACCGGAAGTCAAGGCCACCGAGAGCACAAAACCAATATACTCGTACCAGCGCAGATCATGGGTGCTAACAACCCAACAGGCCCAAATAACGAGCGCAACAATAATCGGTCCCGCCGCGTAGGTAATGTATTGGTAGATGACAGCTTTGGATTCCTGCTTTTCCGCTTCCTTTGAAAACCTGGCGATACTGGTACCGATGCTCAGATCGCCGATCGGAACAAGCACATAACCGGCAATAATAGCCAGGAAATTGTAGTATCCACCCAAGTAAAATCCCAGCACAGCTAAAACGGGGAAAATATAGATGGACATATAGCCCAAAGCTTTGGCGTTCATGAAAAGAATCCTCCAGTTTAAGAACTTTATGAAGAGAGCGGTTTCATATTGCTTACAAAGTCGTTAAAGAATTGATTTACCACTTGGTAGTGCTGATCTTCAATATAGGGTCCGAGCAAGCAGAAAATCTGTTTGAGCAGATCTTGCTCAAGCAGCTCATGTTCTGTGGTTAAGCTTGTTTCTCGATGACAATGCCAGTAAATAGCCACTATCCAAATGTTATTGGCCACCGCCAACCTCATGCCATCATCCTTTAGCGATTTGAATATTCCTACTTCGTTAAGGTCCAAGAGAAGCTTCGATAGTTCGTGGATGAAACGCCGTTGAAAGGCAGCGTATTCATCCTTCAAAACCGGATCATTGCGAAGCAGCAGAGGCAATTCGATGAAGAAGAATCGATAGCCAAAGATAACCGAAAAAATGACCCGCACATAATCCTGCACAATCAGCAAGGGGTGCGCTGGCTTGGTCTGCCACAGACTTTCCACCTGGCTCTTTATCTGAGCAAATAGGGCTCGAATGATGGCTTCTTTATTAGGGAAATAGTAATAGAGATTGCCTGGACTGATTTCAATATGCTCGGCGATGTGGTTGGTGGATATATGGGAAACGCCGTTGCTATTGAACAGTCGAAGACTGCCATTTACTATCTTGTCTAGTGTTTTTTGACGTGGTTTCATAGCCCTAAGCCCGCGTTCTAGCGTCACTCTTTTATAATTAGAGCTTATACTCTAATTCCCTCGACAAGCAAAGCAAAAGTTATGGAATAGAGGTGCTTGGGAACACCGAGTTGCTTGTCGAAAGAGCAGTGTATCGCCAGAGAAAGATTGCATCATTCAGTACTTTCTCAAGTTAAAGGAGTGAATAGCCGATAGAGTTGAATGGAGGACACCATGAAGCCACAATCTCTTGCCTGCAAGATATTTTCTTTGTCTCTTTTTATTTTTATCGTTAGTTGCGCAGCTGCCAAGCCTACAGCTCCCGTGCAGAGAACCCAGACAGCAAGCGGCAACACAGCGCCGGCAAGCACAGAAAATTCTAGCGACACAGCTAGCTCAAGCACTACGGTCGATTCCGCAGACGCTGCTAAAACCAAAGAAAATATGCCGACCGTAGAGCCGACCCCAGCAGCCCCCGCGGCTCCTGCAGCAGTCTTCGGCATAAGCAGTTCCGCGTTCGCTAACATGGCCGCAATTCCTGCTCAGTATGTTGCAAAGAATGGCGGAGGCAATCAATCGCCTCCTCTGCAGTGGAAAAGTGCCCCGGCAGGGACGGGATCCTTTGCGATTCAGATGGTGGATCTGGATTTTCAAAACCCACCTTTCATTCATTGGATTATTAGCAATATTCCAGCAACAAGTACCCAACTGCCAGCAGCCATACCTGCTGGCAATAACCTTGCGGCACCGACCGAAGCCTTGGGAGCCAATCAAACGAGCAACTACCGTGGACCCAATCCACCCAACTTGCATCGCTATGAATGGACGATCTACGCTATTAAACAAGGCATGACAGTTACCCTTGGCGCCAATTCCGCGACGAATAAGACCGAATTGGAAAGCAAAAGCTTAGGCAAGGCGACTCTGATTGGAACTTATCAGTAAATCGTCCAGGACGGCATGAACTCATGAAACTTTAAGAGGGATTGATTGATCCTGATTGAGGGGCTCTGCCCTGTCACAGGCAAAAATCGTCAGTGGCAGATCAATGTTAAAGGCAAAGCCGGCAAAGCCATCAAGCTTTAGGTCTTGACTGTTAAAATCAAGGCTGATGTACCCGCCAATATCCTTTAGATATTTCTGAATAGCCGCCATACCTATGCCTCGTCCTGATATTTCAGTCACAGATTTAGCCGTCGAAATACCGGCTTCAAAAATGACCCGAGCAATATCTTCTTTTTTTACTTCAGCGCCTTCCGCGAGATAGCCCTTGCTCATAGCCAAAGCTTTCAGTTGGGAGATGTCGAGTCCTCGCCCATCATCTTCCAAACGCATGCGCAGGAATTGAGGCAATACTTCACCATGAAGCCGGAGCATTCCCGCGGCGGGTTTCCCCTGCCTTTCGCGTTCAACGGACGACTCGATGCCGTGATCCATGGCGTTGCGAATAAGATGCATAAAAATATGGTGCATCATTTCTTCCAAGCGAGTGTCGATGGCCAGATGAGGAAGCTCAATTGCGAAAGAAGGCAATGGCTTACCAAGATCCTTAGCAATAGATAGGGTACTCGAAAAAATATCTTGCATCAACTCACGCATTGGTGAAAAGAGATTGCTCTGCAAGAGCTGGTATACCGGCGCAAGCATCGCGCAAGCATCTGGAGACGCCTTGTTGAGAAAGTTCTTTAAACTATCAAAGGCTGGCATGGCTTGGCTGGCGGCCAGAGTCAACCGATTGCCCTCGGCATTACTTCGGCCTAGCTTCTCTCGAGCCGTTCGCTGGTATTCATTCAAAGTCTGATCGCCTTGCAGCAAGGCTTCCCGCATAGCATTGACGTTCTCGGTCCCTACTTTGCCCTCGGTGATATGGACGAAGGCCTGCTCAATGATATGGAAGGCTTCTGCCAATTTTCTAAGACCCAAAGTCCGCCCTGAACCTTTAATAGTATGCAGATTCATAAAAATAATCTTCAGACTTTCCATACTGTTCTGGCCATCTGCATAGCCAACAATGAGTCGACGGTTTTGTTCTGCAAGGTCGAAGCTGCTCTGCATAAAATTGGCAAAATTCTTCGGTTTGACCGCTAGAATCTCACTGATCAATTGCAACTCTTCGGTCTTCTGCTTCGCATCCGTTTGTAGTTTGCGAATTTCGGTCACATCATTGAGGGTGACCAAAATTTTGCCTATGCGATCTTCGTCATCGATAATGGGATTCCAAGAAAGCTCAAACTCCTGTCTTGGCTGGTCGGCTTTCACTTTTGAAATCGCCTTGGGCAGGATATGTTCATTCACAGGATAATTGATGGAGCTTTCACCAATCATGGTGTCTAAGGCCGCGCCGACCTGCTGCTTATCATCCCCACTCAAAAGACTATCCGCAAACAGCAGCGGCAAAAGCTCCCGACCACTCAATTCTTGGGAATCAAAGATATGTTCCAGATACTGGGAATAATCCTTATGAATAGTAAAGTTCGAACCTTGAATAGCAAACACTCCGAGTGGAATATGTTCCATGATCGACCGGATATCCCGAGTTTGCTCTTCTACTCGCCCTTCCAGAGTTCGATTGAGTTCGATAACTTTGCTATGCTCAATCTTCAGCTGTTCCGTCAGTTGGATGCTTTGCAGGGTAATGGCCGCTTGGGTGGCTATAGGGCTTACGGTGATCACACTTCTGTCATCAAAGAGATCATGAATATGGGCATTATAGAGATAGCAATAGCCATAGATGCTGCCATCGAATGCCAACGGCACGACCAGAACTGAACCTTGGCTTAGCGAAACATTGCGCTGAAAATGGGCCGGGCGAATTTCCGGCTTTGGCGATTTTGATTGAATACAGAAATCAAGAAAACTCTTATCCAATCCAAAGCGTGAATAGCCTGATCGCAGCACTTCATCAAGAGCAAGGCCTTTGGTCAGAGTCAGCTGCCAACCATCACTATCGGGCAAAAGCACTAGACCAATTTCTGCTCCGGTCGATGCACAGAGAGAATCCAAAAGGGCTTCCAGGAGCTTCTTGCTTTCGGATAAAGCGCTCAGCTTAAGAAATATCTCAAGCATGGCATTCATTTCAATTCGCTGCCGCATCTGTGATGTCACAGGCCGGGTCACATGGGTCTGTGCAATCGCCATATGCTGTTGGGTGTTTGCAACTTCCTTCTCCCGAATTCGGCAGCCAGCGATCAAGCGATCACACTGCTCTTCGAAAAAGGGCCAAGGCCGCTTTTTGTAGTATTCACGCGCCATGTGAAAGTAAGCTTCAGCTTGTTCCGGCCGATCTTTGGCTTGCAAGTGACCCAAAGCTATCCGACCTTCCGCGACGATGGAATAGCTTGATCGCCGATAGGCTATCTGAATGCCTTTTTCTACTAGGTAAGAGCCAAGTCGTTTGAAACCAATACCAGAGATGGCTTCACCCGTGGCAAAAAGTGTTTGTGGTAGAAAAATCCGAGCATGGAGCAATTGATTGAGCCAGCAAATGCCTAGTACCGTGAAACAACGTAAAAACTTTCTTTGCCGGGCAAGACACCAGGCATAAATAACGGGTGCATAGAGCGCGTAGGCGACCCGATGGGATCGCTTGAGCACAATCCAAAAGGCCTCCTGGATAAAGGGTTCAGCCGTATCATATTCACCCCGGAGAAAATGGATTTCGCCTGGAGAAAGGCAAGCGTAAACAACATCCAAGGCATCATATCCCTGCGAGCGTAGCTCGATTTCTGCCTCTCGCGACAGACCGCGGATCAGATCAATTTGGTCCTGCCGCTGTTCATGGAGGTAGTTGCGCATGCTACAAGCCAGAATAGTCGGATTGTAGCGAACCCGTTTCCACAGCTCATAGAGCTCCGTGCTCGCTAAGTTCGCGTCGCCGCTTTCACCCCCATAGTAGTCAATATGCAAGAGCGACAGCTGTGAAATCGATCTCCAGAAAGACTCGCCAACCGGTGTCAGATTTTTTAAAGCTTCTTTGATTTTGTAGTGACAATTCTTGTAGTCACCGACCATAAAGTCAACGAGGTAACCCCACACGACAAGGACGAAGCCTTTCTGGACGGGATCAGCCTGACGATCAAAATAGTCATAGGCATAGGTCAAGCAGCGATTGGCGATTCGATCAAACCCAAAAGGCCCGAGTGCAGCCCCCCCAATAGCAAAGAACGAGAGCCCGGTAATCATTATCTTTGTAGCTCAGGATTTCAAAAGTGGTCCTGGCAAGATTGG